>NZ_PPRG01000045.1 GCF_002902625.1 Staphylococcus devriesei | reverse complement strand
GCTTGATAACTATTTTTCATAGCACGCCTCCAATTACAAACTGGACATAATTTTGATTTACAAAACCATGTCTTATGTAACTTCAAATAACCTTCATCAGTCGGCTTGAACTCTAAGACGTTACCACATTGTTTTACGTTAAAAGCCTTTTTAATTTTTAAAATTTCCAGTA
This sequence comes from Staphylococcus devriesei, assembly GCF_002902625.1. GTDB lineage: Bacteria > Bacillota > Bacilli > Staphylococcales > Staphylococcaceae > Staphylococcus > Staphylococcus devriesei. Next base: position 1,971 of record NZ_PPRG01000045.1, on the reverse strand, counting down.
TGTCTGCATAACTTACATTATCAATTTTCTTTTCTCTCCATGGGCGTTGCTTCCCACTTTTCGTCATATCTTTTAATGTTTCGTTATCTTGATTTTCGTCAATATATTTAGTAGTATTATATTGCATATAAAAAGCCCCCAGTTTTATTTAAGATTCGACACCTTAATAATATAACTGGGGTTTTTTCATGTCAAATTTTCTTTTCAACTCCAAAAATACATAAAAACACTGTCATATCAACGACAAATCATGTTTTTAAAAAAGAACGTTATTTCTATATAGTATCAAGACAAGAAGAAACTCGTTTTCAACTCGTTTCAAATTCCCAAGTTAGGAGGGATAAAATGAAAAATAATAATGTAACAGAAAAAGATTTATTTTATATTTTAGATTTATTTGAACACATGAAAGTAACTTATTGGTTAGATGGTGGCTGGGGGGTAGATGTATTAACTGGAAAACAACAAAGAGAACACAGAGATATAGATATAGATTTTGACGCTCAACACACTCAAAAAGTTATACAAAAATTAGAAGATATCGGATACAAAATAGAAGTTGATTGGATGCCTTCACGTATGGAACTTAAGCATGAAGAATATGGGTATTTAGATATTCATCCTATAAATCTAAATGATGATGGATCAATTACCCAAGCAAACCCAGAAGGTGGTAATTATGTTTTCCAAAATGACTGGTTTTCAGAAACTAATTACAAAGGTCGAAAAATACCATGTATTTCAAAAGAAGCTCAACTTCTTTTTCATTCTGGTTATGATTTAACAGAAAAAGACCATTTTGATATAAAAAATTTAAAATCAATAACATAATTGCTTTATTCCAATTGCTTTATTGACGTTGAGCCTCGGAACCCTTAACAATCCCAAAACTTGTCGAATGGTCGGCTTAATAGCTCACGCTATGCCGACATTCGTCTGCAAGTTTAGTTAAGGGTTCTTCTCAACATCAATAAATTTTCTCGGCATAAATGCGTGTTCTATTTTTTATTATCGTCTTGATAATTATAAAAATAAAACACTCCTTTTTTTAGCAAACTTTATCACAATAGTTATCGCTTTACAGATCTATTTTTCATCGTTATAATCTAGTTAATTCCCGTAAGGGCGCACTTATGCGTTCTAAAAGAACGCGTGTAAAAACCATAATCGACCTTCGTCGATTTTTTTATTTCAAAATTAAAGAAACGGCTTGAGATATCTTGAGATATTCCGAGCAGTTATAAAAATTAATTTGTCTTGAATATTGCTACTACATTCTTGAAAAAGTGATGTAGATTTATAGCCCATAACTTTTTTGAATTCCATCGACGATACGGCGTCGAAAGAAAAATAAATAGACCGTACGAAAGAAAAAAGCTATCTCAATTTTGGGGTAGCTTTTATTTTTTATGCCTTTATTTTGAATTTTAAGGGGGCATTTTAAAGAATTAGGGGTAAATCATATAGTTTTATACCAAAAAACTTATATACCCTCTTAAAACGCAAATATGAGCCAAATAAATATATCTTAATTTCACAAACTAAAATTCGAGCAAATCCAGTGTTGATTTTTTAAGACACTGCCCATTTACATGCAAACTTAAAAGTTGGCATGAAAAGTGGTCAACCATGCCGGTTGAACGCTATAGTTCCCGCAGGGGCAAAAATACATAAAAAAACGCTAGCTTTTAAGCTAACGTTTCAAATTTTTTAAATAATAATTTTGTTTTTCAAAATTCCAAATTGCCGTAATCGAATGTGCTTTTTCTTCTTCGTCTGTTGTTTTATCTTCGTCACTTGTATTAATCAAATTACCATCTTCGGCATCATCTAAATTTAAAATCTTATGTTTTTGTTTAAGTAATCCACCATAACTCAACATACGCTTTCGGTATAAACCTTTTTCTAAATCATTCACGATTTCTTGATTTCTTTCATCATCATCAGTTAAAAAATCAGATGACTTAACCG
>NZ_PPRG01000044.1 GCF_002902625.1 Staphylococcus devriesei | reverse complement strand
ACATATAGTAGTAATAAGGTTATATTATTTATTGTGATTATTTTACCTAAGACAGTAGGAGTTATTTGATAACTTAAAATTTATCCTACCGAGGCTAAAATTGACTTGAACGTGATGATCATTTAAATGATCTTTCAAGCACTTTTTGCCGTGGGTAGAAAGTGCTTTTTTTATTAATATTAAAAAAAGCACCAAAAATAAAAATGGAGGTGTCTGAATGTCTGCTATTATTGAAGCTAAAAAACAACAAGTTGACGTTATTGCTGAACAACTTAAAAATTCAGTTTCAACTGTTATCGTTGACTACCGTGGCTTAACTGTTTCTGAAGTAACTGAACTTCGTTCACAATTACGTGAAGCTGGTGTTGAGTATAAAGTATACAAAAACACAATGGTTCGTCGTGCAGCTGAACAAGCAGGTATCGAAGGCTTAGATGAATTCTTAACAGGTCCTACAGCTGTTGCAACTTCAACTGAAGATGTAGTAGCGCCAGCGAAGGTTATCGCAGGATTTGCTAAAGAACACGAAGCTTTAGAAATCAAAACAGGCGTTATGGAAGGTAGCGTAATCTCAGCAGAAGAAGTTAAAACTGTTGGTTCATTACCTTCACACGATGGTCTTGTATCTATGCTTTTATCAGTATTACAAGCTCCAGTACGCAACTTCGCTTATTCGGTTAAAGCTGTTGGAGAACAAAAAGAAGAAAGCGCTGAGTAATCGCGCATAAAATTTTAAAATAAATGGAGGAAATATAAAATGGCTAATCAAGAACAAATCATTGAAGCAATTAAAGAAATGTCAGTATTAGAATTAAACGACTTAGTAAAAGCAATTGAAGAAGAATTTGGTGTAACAGCAGCAGCTCCTGTAGCAGCAGCTGGTGCAGCTGGTGGCGGAGACGCAGCAGCTGAAAAAACTGAATTTGACGTTGAATTAACTTCAGCTGGATCTTCAAAAATCAAAGTTGTTAAAGCTGTTAAAGAAGCAACTGGCTTAGGATTAAAAGACGCTAAAGACTTAGTAGACAACGCTCCTAAAGTAATCAAAGAAGCGCTTGCTAAAGACGAAGCTGAAAAACTTAAAGAACAATTAGAAGAAGTTGGAGCTACTGTAGAATTAAAATAATTCTCGTATCTTAACTTAATATATAGGTTATACATTGCATGAATGACTAGTCATAGAATTTCATGTGAATGTAACCTACATTCTTTGAGAAATTAAAACCCCGTTATCACGATAACGGGGTTTTTACTTCATTTTCTAGAAGAAATGAATGATGAACAATGACAAAGAGGTGGAAATATGGGGCATTATTATGATGAAAACCCTGAAGTGCAAAGTGATGAAAAAATCATACAGTATCGCTATCATCAAAATGAATTAAAATTGACGACTGATGCTGGTGTGTTCTCTAAAGGTAAAGTTGATTTTGGCTCTGATACACTCGTCCAAACCTTTTTAAATGAACATCCGCCAGGTCCTAGTAAAAATATTGTCGATGTTGGTTGTGGCTATGGTCCAATCGGTCTAATGATCGCTAAAGTTTCTCCGCATCATCAAATTACTATGGTAGATGTTAATCAACGTGCCTTATCTTTGGCTGAAAAGAATAAAAAGGCGAATCGAATTGAGAATGTATCTATTAGAGAAAGTGATGGATTATCTCAACTAGAAGATAATTATTATGATTTTGTACTAACAAATCCACCTATTAGAGCAGGTAAAGATGTTGTTCATCGCATTTTCGAGGAAGCTTACCAGAAACTTAAGCTAAACGGTGAGTTATACGTTGTAATTCAAAAGAAACAAGGTATGCCTTCTGCTAAAAAGAAAATGGAAGAGATATTTAGTCACGTCGAAGTTGTGAATAAAAATAAAGGATACTATATTCTGAAAAGCCTAAAAGGTTGATTTCAAATTAGTATTCTGATATAGTTATAAAATGTAAAAATTTATGTTCAATAAGTGTGTACTTTTACGCGAAATGAGTACGTAAAACAAGAATAATTAAAGAATCGAAAATGGTGTCATCAATAAATGTGTTGCCGTTTTCTTTTTGTCTTGTTATACGAATTTTCTTTCGTGTTTAGGTTAAGCACACAATTTTTGAGGGGTGAATCTGTTTGGCAGGTCAAGTTGTCCAATATGGAAGACATCGTAAACGTAGAAACTATGCGAGAATTTCAGAAGTGTTAGAATTACCGAACTTAATAGAAATTCAAACTAAATCTTACGACTGGTTCCTAAAAGAAGGTTTATTAGAAATGTTCCGTGATATTTCTCCAATTGAAGATTTCACTGGCAACCTTTCTTTAGAATTTGTAGATTATCGATTAGGTGAACCAAAATACGATTTAGAAGAATCGAAAAACCGTGACGCTACTTATGCTGCACCTCTTCGTGTTAGAGTGCGTCTAATTATTAAAGAAACTGGCGAAGTTAAAGAACAAGAAGTATTTATGGGTGATTTCCCATTAATGACTAATACAGGTACGTTCGTAATTAACGGTGCAGAACGTGTTATCGTTTCACAATTAGTTCGTTCACCATCAGTATACTTCAATGAAAAAATAGATAAAAACGGTCGTGAAAACTACGATGCAACAATTATTCCTAACCGTGGTGCGTGGTTAGAATATGAAACAGATGCTAAAGATGTAGTCTATGTACGTATCGATAGAACACGTAAATTACCATTAACAGTATTATTACGTGCTTTAGGTTTCTCTAATGATCAAGAAATCATTGATTTACTTGGTGATAGTGAATACTTACGTAATACACTTGAAAAAGATAGCACTGAAAATACAGAACAAGCACTACTAGAAATTTATGAACGTTTACGTCCTGGTGAACCACCAACAGTGGAAAATGCTAAAAGTCTATTATACTCACGCTTTTTCGACCCAAAACGTTATGATTTAGCTAGTGTTGGTCGATACAAAGCTAATAAAAAATTACACTTAAAACATCGTTTATTTAATCAAAAATTAGCTGAACCAATCGTTAATAGCGAAACTGGTGAAATTGTTGCTGAAGAAGGCACAGTTTTAGACCGTCGTAAATTAGACGAAATTATGGAAGTTTTAGAAACGAATGCGAATAGTGAAGTGTTTGAATTAGAAGGTAGCGTAATTGACGAACCTGTAGAAATTCAATCAATCAAAGTCTATGTGCCTAATGATGAAGAAGCACGTACAACTACTGTAATCGGTAATGCGTTACCAGAGTCAGAAGTTAAATGTATTACACCTGCTGACATCATTGCATCAATGAGTTATTTCTTTAACTTATTAAATGGTATTGGCTATACAGATGATATTGACCATCTAGGTAATCGTCGTTTACGTTCAGTTGGCGAACTTTTACAAAACCAATTCCGTATTGGTTTATCTAGAATGGAACGTGTTGTACGTGAAAGAATGTCTATTCAAGACACTGACTCAATCACTCCACAACAATTAATTAATATTCGTCCTGTAATTGCATCAATTAAAGAGTTCTTCGGTAGCTCTCAATTATCACAATTCATGGACCAAGCTAACCCATTAGCCGAGTTAACACATAAACGTCGTCTTTCTGCATTAGGACCTGGTGGTTTAACACGTGAACGTGCTCAAATGGAAGTACGTGACGTTCACTATTCTCACTATGGCCGTATGTGTCCAATCGAGACTCCAGAGGGACCAAACATCGGATTAATCAACTCATTATCTAGTTATGCACGTGTAAACGAGTTTGGTTTTATCGAAACGCCATATCGTAAAGTAGATTTAGACACTAACTCTATTACTGATCAAATTGATTATTTAACTGCAGACGAAGAAGATAGTTATGTTGTTGCCCAAGCGAACTCTCGCTTAGATGAAAATGGTCGTTTCTTAGATGACGAAGTAGTTTGTCGTTTCCGTGGTAATAACACAGTTATGGCTAAAGAAAAAATGGACTACATGGATGTATCTCCTAAACAAGTTGTTTCAGCTGCGACAGCATGTATCCCATTCTTAGAAAACGATGACTCTAACCGTGCATTAATGGGTGCCAACATGCAACGTCAAGCGGTACCATTGATGAATACTGAAGCGCCATTCGTTGGTACAGGTATGGAACACGTAGCTGCTCGTGACTCTGGTGCTGCAATCACAGCGAAACACAGAGGACGCGTAGAACACGTTGAATCTAAAGAAATTTTAGTTCGTCGTTTAGTAGAAGAAAACGGTACTGAACATGAAGGTGAATTAGACCGTTATCCATTAGCTAAATTTAAACGTTCAAATACAGGTACTTGTTACAACCAACGCCCAATTGTTTCAATTGGCGATGTAGTTGAATACAACGAAATTTTAGCTGATGGCCCTTCAATGGAATTAGGTGAAATGGCCTTAGGTCGTAACGTAGTCGTTGGTTTCATGACTTGGGACGGTTATAACTATGAGGATGCTGTAATCATGAGTGAACGTTTAGTTAAAGATGACGTTTATACTTCAATTCATATCGAAGAATATGAATCAGAAGCTCGTGATACTAAACTAGGACCTGAAGAAATTACACGCGATATCCCTAACGTTTCTGAAAATGCACTGAAAAACTTAGACGAACGCGGTATTGTCTACGTTGGTGCTGAAGTTAAAGACGGTGACATCTTAGTAGGTAAAGTAACGCCTAAAGGTGTAACTGAATTAACAGCTGAAGAACGATTATTACATGCGATCTTCGGTGAAAAAGCACGTGAAGTGCGTGATACTTCATTACGTGTACCACATGGTGCAGGCGGTATCGTTCTAGACGTAAAAGTCTTCAATCGCGAAGAAGGCGATGATACGTTATCTCCAGGTGTAAACCAACTTGTACGTGTTTACATCGTTCAAAAACGTAAAATTCATGTTGGGGATAAAATGTGTGGTCGTCACGGTAATAAAGGGGTTATCTCTAAGATCGTTCCTGAAGAAGATATGCCTTACTTACCAGATGGACGTCCAATTGATATCATGTTAAACCCACTTGGTGTACCATCTCGTATGAACATCGGACAAGTATTAGAATTACACTTAGGTATGGCTGCTAAGAACTTAGGCATCCACGTTGCATCTCCAGTATTTGATGGTGCGAGTGACGAAGATGTATGGTCAACAATCGAAGAAGCAGGTATGGCACGTGACGGTAAGACTGTCTTATATGACGGACGTACTGGTGAACCATTTGATAACCGTATTTCTGTTGGTGTAATGTACATGCTTAAACTTGCCCACATGGTTGATGACAAGTTACATGCGCGTTCAACTGGTCCATACTCACTTGTTACACAACAACCGCTTGGTGGTAAAGCACAATTCGGTGGACAACGTTTCGGTGAAATGGAGGTATGGGCACTTGAAGCTTATGGTGCTGCATACACATTACAAGAAATCCTAACTTATAAATCTGACGATACAGTAGGTCGTGTTAAAACTTATGAATCTATCGTTAAAGGTGAAAACATCTCTAGACCAAGTGTTCCAGAATCATTCCGCGTATTGATGAAAGAATTACAAAGTTTAGGTTTAGATGTCAAAGTGATGGACGAGCAAGATAATGAAATCGAAATGGCGGACGTTGATGACGAAGATGCAACTGAACGCAAAGTAGATTTACAACAAAAAGATGTTCCAGAAACACAAAAAGAAACTACTGACTAATTCGCTATTAAGTTAAAAATACTGTAAGAAGAGAGAAATTCAGCTGAGGAGGGTAGGAAACCATTTACCGGTTTCCTAGGCCACTTATATAAAGGCCTCTTCTCTACCTTGCTGATTTCACTTCTTTCTAATATTTTAGTTTCAATAAATGTAAATCAATCAAATAGCACAGCTAATCTAAATTGAAGGAGGTAGGCTCCTTGATTGATGTAAATAATTTCCATTATATGAAAATCGGTTTAGCCTCACCTGAAAAAATCCGTTCTTGGTCATACGGTGAAGTTAAAAAGCCTGAAACAATTAACTATCGTACTTTGAAACCAGAAAAAGATGGTCTTTTCTGTGAAAGAATATTCGGACCTACAAAAGACTGGGAATGTAGTTGTGGTAAGTACAAACGTGTACGCTACAAAGGCATGGTATGTGATAGATGTGGTGTAGAAGTAACTAAATCTAAAGTGCGTCGTGAAAGAATGGGGCATATTGAATTAGCAGCACCTGTATCACACATCTGGTACTTCAAAGGTATTCCAAGTCGTATGGGTCTTCTATTAGACATGTCTCCAAGAGCTTTAGAAGAAGTTATCTACTTCGCATCATATGTAGTTGTAGATCCAGGTCCAACTGGCTTAGAGAAAAAATCTCTATTGTCTGAAGCAGAATTTAGAGATTACTATGATAAATACCCAGGTCAATTTGTAGCTAAAATGGGCGCTGAAGGTATTAAAAATCTACTAGAAGAAATTAACTTAGATGAAGAATTAAAAACATTACGTGATGAGTTAGAATCTGCGACTGGTCAAAGATTAACTCGTGCCATCAAACGTTTAGAAGTCGTTGAATCATTCAGACATTCTGGTAATAATCCAGCATGGATGATTTTAGATGTACTTCCAATCATTCCACCAGAAATTCGTCCAATGGTTCAATTAGATGGTGGACGTTTTGCAACGAGTGACTTAAACGACTTATACCGTCGTGTTATCAACCGTAACAATCGTTTAAAACGTTTATTAGACTTAGGTGCTCCTGGCATCATTGTTCAAAACGAAAAACGTATGTTACAAGAAGCAGTAGATGCTTTAATCGATAATGGTCGTCGTGGTCGCCCAGTTACTGGACCAGGTAATAGACCATTGAAATCACTTTCACATATGTTAAAAGGTAAACAAGGTCGTTTCCGTCAAAACTTACTTGGTAAACGTGTTGACTACTCAGGTCGTTCAGTTATCGCTGTTGGACCTAGCTTGAAAATGTATCAATGTGGTCTACCTAAAGAAATGGCACTTGAATTATTCAAACCTTTCGTAATGAAGGAATTAGTTCAACGTGAAATTGCTACAAACATCAAAAATGCTAAAAGTAAAATTGAACGCATGGACGATGAAGTATGGGACGTATTAGAAGATGTTATTAGAGAACATCCAGTATTACTTAACCGTGCCCCTACACTTCACAGATTAGGTATCCAAGCCTTTGAACCTACATTAGTAGAAGGTCGTGCAATCCGTCTTCACCCACTTGTAACAACAGCTTACAACGCGGACTTTGACGGTGACCAAATGGCTGTTCACGTACCTTTATCTAAAGAAGCACAAGCTGAAGCTCGTATGTTAATGCTAGCTGCTCAAAATATCTTGAACCCTAAAGATGGTAAACCAGTCGTTACACCATCACAAGATATGGTATTAGGTAACTATTACCTTACTTTAGAACGTAAAGATGCAGTGAATACTGGTACAATCTTTAATGATACTAATGAAGTACTTAAAGCATATGCAAATGGTTATGTACACTTACACACTCGTATTGGTGTCCATGCACGATCATTTAATAATCCTACATTTACTGAAGCGCAAAATAATAAAATTTTAGTTACTTCAGTAGGTAAAGTAATCTTTAATGAAATCATTCCTGATTCATTTGCATATATCAACGAACCAACTCAAGGTAATCTTGAAGGTAAAACACCAGACAAATATTTTATTGATCCAACTCAATTAGGTGAAGGTGGACTTAAAGAATACTTTGAAGATAAAGAACTTATTGAACCATTCAATAAAAAATTCTTAGGAAACATTATCGCTGAAGTCTTCAATAGATTTAGCATTACAGATACTTCTATGATGCTTGACCGTATGAAAGACTTAGGATTTAAGTTTTCATCTAAAGCTGGTATTACTGTAGGTGTCGCTGACATCGTGGTACTTCCAGATAAACAAGATATTTTAGATGAACATGAAAAATTAGTCGAACGTGTTTCTAAACAATTCAATCGTGGTTTAATCACTGAAGATGAACGTTATAACGCTGTTGTAGAAATTTGGACTGACGCTAAAGACCAAATTCAAGGCGAATTAATGCAATCTCTTGAGAAAACAAACCCAATCTTCATGATGAGTGACTCTGGTGCCCGTGGTAACGCATCTAACTTTACTCAATTAGCTGGTATGCGTGGTTTAATGGCCGCTCCATCTGGTAAAATTATTGAGTTACCAATCACTTCATCATTCCGTGAAGGTTTAACGGTATTAGAATACTTCATCTCTACTCACGGTGCGCGTAAAGGTCTTGCCGATACAGCCCTTAAAACAGCTGACTCAGGTTACCTTACTCGTCGTCTTGTTGACGTTGCTCAAGATGTTATCGTACGTGAAGAAGACTGTGGTACAGACCGTGGTTTATTAGTTTCTGACATTAGAGAAGGTACAGAAATGATTGAACCATTCATTGAACGTATCGAAGGTCGTTATTCTAAAGAAACAATTCGTCATCCTGAAACAGATGAAATTATCATCCGTCCTGACGAATTAATCACAGCTGAAATCGCTAAACAAATCACTGACGCTGGTATTGAACAAATGTATATCCGCTCAGCATTTACTTGTAACACTCGTCACGGTGTTTGTGAAAAATGTTACGGTAAAAACCCTGCAACAGGTGAAAAAGTTGAAGTGGGTGAAGCAGTTGGTACAATTGCCGCTCAATCAATCGGTGAACCAGGTACCCAACTTACAATGCGTACATTCCATACAGGTGGGGTAGCCGGAAGCGATATCACGCAAGGTCTTCCACGTATCCAAGAAATCTTCGAAGCGCGTAATCCTAAAGGTCAAGCCGTGATTACTGAAATCGAAGGTGTCGTAGAAGACATTAAATTAGCAAAAGATCGCCAACAAGAAATTGTTATTAAAGGCGCTAATGAAACAAGATCTTACCTAGCTTCTGGTACTTCAAGATTGAAAGTAGAAGTAGGTCAATCAGTAGAACGCGGTGAAGTATTAACAGAAGGTTCAATCGAGCCTAAAAACTTCTTAGCTGTTGCTGGTTTAAATGCGACTGAAAGCTACTTACTTAAAGAAGTTCAAAAAGTTTATCGTATGCAAGGTGTAGAAATCGATGATAAACACGTAGAAGTAATGGTTAGACAAATGTTACGTAAAGTTAGAATTATCGAAGCTGGTGACACTAAACTATTACCAGGCTCATTAGTAGATATTCATAGCTTTACTGATGCTAACAGAGACGCATTCAAAGAACGTAAACGTCCAGCTACTGCTAAACCAGTATTACTTGGTATTACTAAAGCTTCTCTTGAAACTGAAAGCTTCTTATCTGCAGCTTCATTCCAAGAAACAACTCGTGTACTTACAGATGCTGCCATCAAAGGTAAACGTGATGACTTACTTGGACTTAAAGAGAACGTTATTATCGGTAAGCTAATTCCAGCTGGTACTGGTATGAGACGTTATAGCGATGTTAAATATGACAAAGCTGAAACGCCAGTTGCTGAAAATGAAGAAGTAGAAATTACTGAATAAAGTACGCTAAAGCTACTATAATCGGTAAATTAACTAGAATTAAAGGAAGCTGTTAGTTAGTACTACTTTAATTCTAGTTTTCTACCCTTCAGAATAATAGAGACCGGAAAAGATCATATTTTATGAATAAGTTTGGCAAGTTATTCACTGATTTTTAAAAATAAAAACAATGAAAGTCTTAGCCTTGCTTAACTTCTAAATATCTTCAATCCGGTCTCTTCATTTTTCTTATTTAAAAGAGTGAAAAGTCCTTAAATTTTGTTGACTTATTACTACTTTAAGTGTTATTATTGTAAAGGTTGATGCAAGCAGAACTTTGGAGGATATTTTAATGTCTAATGAAAAAGTTGCACGCTTTAACAAACAACACTTTGTAGTTGGTCTTAAACAAACGCTTAAGGCCTTAAAAAAAGATCAAGTTGCATCATTGATTATTGCTCAAGACGTTGAAGTCTACTTAATGGCTCGCGTATTTAGCCAAATCAATCATAAAAACATACCGGTTTCATATTTTCAAAGCAAACAAGCTTTAGGTAAATATGTAGGTATCAATGTTAATGCGACAATTGTTGCGTTATTGAATGAGAATTAGTAAGTAACATTACTTACTAAATTTTATTTAATCTAAAAATGAACCACCTGGATGTGTGGAATTAAAAAGTGAAGAGAGGAGGACATTTCAATGCCAACTATTAATCAATTAGTACGTAAACCAAGACAAAGCAAATCTAAGAAATCAGATTCACCAGCTTTAAACAGAGGTTTCAATAGTAAAAAGAAACAATTTACTAACTTAAATTCACCTCAAAAACGTGGTGTTTGTACTCGTGTAGGTACTATGACACCTAAAAAACCTAACTCAGCGTTACGTAAATATGCACGTGTGCGTTTATCAAATAATATTGAAATCAACGCATACATTCCTGGTATCGGCCATAACTTACAAGAACACAGTGTTGTACTTGTACGTGGTGGACGTGTAAAAGACTTACCTGGTGTGCGTTATCACATTGTACGTGGTGCACTTGATACTTCAGGTGTTGACGGACGTAGACAAGGCCGTTCATTATACGGAACTAAAAAACCTAAAAATTAAGTTTAAGATTGTGTAAATTTTAATTTCATTCTTTAAGAATATACTATAATAGGAAGGGAGGATTTTCATTATGCCTCGTAAAGGATCAGTACCTAAAAGAGACGTATTACCAGATCCAATTCATAACTCTAAGTTAGTTACTAAATTAATTAACAAAATTATGTTAGACGGTAAACGCGGAACAGCACAAAGAATTCTTTATTCAGCATTTGACCTTGTAGAACAACGCAGTGGTCGTGATGCTTTAGAAGTATTCGAAGAAGCAATTAACAATATTATGCCAGTATTAGAAGTAAAAGCTCGTCGTGTGGGTGGTTCAAACTATCAAGTACCAGTTGAGGTACGCCCAGAACGTCGTACTACTCTAGGATTACGTTGGTTAGTTAACTATGCACGTCTTCGTGGTGAAAAAACTATGGAAGATCGTTTAGCTAACGAAATCTTAGATGCAGCTAATAATACAGGTGGTGCCGTTAAGAAACGTGAGGACACTCACAAAATGGCTGAAGCAAACAAAGCATTTGCTCACTATCGTTGGTAAGATAAAAGCTTTAACCCTGAGTGTGTTCCAACAAATTGGTTTACCAAGAATGATGGTTCATGCTTAGGGCATCGCCATATTCTATAGTAGTTATTCAGTAATAACTGGAAGGAGAAAAACAATGGCTAGAGACTTTTCTTTGAAAAATACTCGTAATATCGGTATCATGGCTCACATTGATGCTGGTAAAACAACTACGACTGAACGTATTCTTTATTATACAGGTCGTATCCACAAAATTGGTGAAACACACGAAGGTGCTTCACAAATGGACTGGATGGAACAAGAACAAGACCGTGGTATCACAATCACATCAGCTGCTACAACAGCTCAATGGGCAGGCCACCGTGTAAACATTATCGATACACCAGGACACGTAGACTTCACAGTAGAAGTTGAACGTTCATTACGTGTACTTGATGGTGCGGTTACTGTACTTGATGCTCAATCAGGTGTAGAACCTCAAACTGAAACAGTTTGGCGTCAAGCTACAACTTACGGTGTACCTCGTATCGTATTCGTAAATAAAATGGATAAATTAGGTGCTAACTTTGAATACTCTGTAAGCACAATTCATGACCGCTTACAAGCTAATGCTGCACCTATCCAATTACCAATTGGTGCCGAAGACGAATTTGAAGCTATCATCGACTTAGTTGAAATGAAATGCTTCAAATATACAAACGACTTAGGTACAGAAATCGACGAAATTGAAATTCCTGAAGATCACAAAGAAAGAGCTGAAGAAGCTCGTGCTACATTAATCGAAGCAGTTGCTGAAACTAGTGACGAATTAATGGAAAAATATCTTGGTGACGAAGAAATTTCAGTTGCTGAATTAAAAAATGCTATCCGTCAAGCTACTACTGACGTAGAATTCTACCCAGTACTTTGCGGTACAGCATTCAAAAACAAAGGTGTACAATTAATGCTTAACGCAGTAATTGACTACCTACCATCTCCTTTAGATGTTAAACCAATCGTAGGACACCGTACTGAAAATCCTGACGAAGAAGTAATTGCTAAACCAGACGATTCCGCTGAATTCGCTGCATTAGCATTCAAAGTTATGACTGACCCTTATGTTGGTAAATTAACTTTCTTCCGTGTTTATTCAGGTACGTTAACTTCAGGTTCTTACATTAAGAACTCAACTAAAGACAAACGTGAACGTGTAGGTCGTTTATTACAAATGCACGCTAACTCACGTCAAGAAATCGACACTGTTTACTCAGGCGATATTGCTGCTGCAGTTGGTCTTAAAGATACAGGAACTGGTGACACATTATGTGGTGAAAAGAATGACATTCTTTTAGAATCAATGGAATTCCCAGAACCAGTTATCCACTTATCAGTAGAACCTAAATCTAAAGCTGACCAAGATAAAATGACTAACGCTTTAGTTAAATTACAAGAAGAAGACCCTACTTTCCATGCTCACACTGATGAAGAAACTGGACAAGTTATCATCGGCGGTATGGGTGAGTTACACTTAGACATCTTAGTAGACCGTATGAAGAAAGAATTCAACGTTGAATGTAATGTAGGTGCACCAATGGTTTCATATCGTGAAACATTCAAGCAATCTGCACAAGTTCAAGGTAAATTCTCTCGTCAATCTGGTGGTCGTGGTCAATACGGTGATGTTCACATTGAATTCACACCAAACGAAACTGGCGCAGGTTTCGAATTCGAAAACGCTATCGTTGGTGGTGTAGTTCCTCGTGAATACATCCCATCAGTAGAAGCTGGTCTTAAAGATGCTATGGAAAATGGTGTCTTAGCTGGATATCCTTTAATTGATGTTAAAGCTAAATTATATGATGGTTCATACCATGATGTCGATTCATCAGAAATGGCCTTCAAAATTGCTGCATCATTAGCACTTAAAGAAGCTGCTAAAAAATGTGATCCAGTTATCTTAGAACCAATGATGAAAGTTACAATCGAAATGCCTGAAGAATACATGGGCGATATCATGGGTGACGTAACAGCTCGTCGTGGACGTGTTGATGGTATGGAACCTCGTGGTAATGCACAAGTTGTTAACGCTTATGTACCACTTTCAGAAATGTTCGGTTATGCAACTTCATTACGTTCTAATACTCAAGGTCGCGGTACTTACACTATGTACTTTGACCACTATGCAGAAGTTCCAAAATCAATCTCTGAAGAGATTATCAAAAAAAATAAAGGTGAATAATTAAACTTGTTTTAACTAGTTATTCTAGGTAAAATACAGCTTGAGCTTATTATTTAAGCAATCACGTTTATGAATTGATTTTTTAGGAAAAATGCATTATAAAGGAATTATGAATTCTTTCAATAACAATAATTATATCTCATGATGGTGAGAAACTATCATGAGACATAATATTGAAATAACTTTTACTTGAAGAGGAGAGATTTAATAATGGCAAAAGAAAAATTTGATCGCTCAAAAGAACATGCCAATATTGGTACTATCGGTCACGTTGACCATGGTAAAACAACTTTAACAGCTGCTATCGCAACTGTATTAGCTAAAAATGGTGACACTGTAGCACAATCATACGACATGATTGACAACGCTCCAGAAGAAAAAGAACGTGGTATTACAATCAATACTGCACACATCGAATACCAAACTGACAAACGTCACTATGCTCACGTTGACTGCCCAGGACACGCTGACTATGTTAAAAACATGATCACTGGTGCTGCTCAAATGGACGGCGGTATCTTAGTAGTATCTGCTGCTGACGGCCCAATGCCACAAACTCGTGAACACATCTTATTATCACGTAACGTTGGTGTACCAGCATTAGTAGTATTCTTAAACAAAGTTGACATGGTTGACGACGAAGAATTATTAGAATTAGTTGAAATGGAAGTACGTGACTTATTATCTGAATACGACTTCCCAGGTGACGATGTACCTGTAATCGCTGGTTCAGCATTAAAAGCTTTAGAAGGCGATGCTCAATACGAAGAAAAAATCTTAGAATTAATGCAAGCAGTTGATGATTACATTCCAACTCCAGAACGTGATTCTGACAAACCATTCATGATGCCAGTTGAGGACGTATTCTCAATCACTGGTCGTGGTACTGTTGCTACAGGCCGTGTTGAACGTGGTCAAATCAAAGTTGGTGAAGAAGTTGAAATCATCGGATTACACGACACTTCTAAAACAACTGTTACTGGTGTAGAAATGTTCCGTAAATTATTAGACTATGCTGAAGCTGGTGACAACATCGGTGCATTATTACGTGGTGTTGCTCGTGAAGACGTACAACGTGGACAAGTATTAGCTGCTCCAGGTTCAATTACTCCTCATACAAAATTCAAAGCTGACGTATACGTTTTATCTAAAGACGAAGGTGGACGTCACACTCCATTCTTCTCAAACTATCGTCCACAATTCTATTTCCGTACTACTGACGTAACTGGTGTAGTTAACTTACCAGAAGGTACTGAAATGGTTATGCCTGGCGACAACGTTGAAATGACAGTAGAATTAATCGCTCCTATCGCTATTGAAGACGGTACTCGTTTCTCAATCCGTGAAGGTGGACGTACTGTAGGATCAGGCGTTGTAACTGAAATCTTCGAATAATATTCATTATTCAATATTTCAAAAGACTCCCTTTGAGGAGTCTTTTTTTGTGATATTCGTTAACCTTATAGAATCAAAAATCCCTTAAATGGAGCTTTTAACAAAAGTTCCATTTAAGGGATTATTATTGTTATTTAAAGATGTGGCCAATCACTATCATAGCTTACTCAAATATCTAAATTCTGTTTTTATAACACTTGTTCAATTTCTAAAATTTTTAGGAACTCACTGGCTGTATATTTGAAAGCACGTTCGTCAATATCAAAGTGTGGGTTATGATGAGGCGCAGTAATACCTTTCTCTTTGTTTCCACATCCTGTTAAGAAGAATGCACCTGGACGAACTTTTAAATAATGAGAAAAATCTTCTCCAATCATCATTAATTCAGATTCATTAAAGCGCAAGTGCATCTCATTGGCTGCTTGTTTTACTACTTCATATGCGTTTGCGTGATTATGCACAGGTAAGTAGCCACGTATATAATTCATGTCATATGTAATATCATTCGCTAATGCTAGTCCTTGTAATAACTTGTCCATTTTAGTTTGAATATGAGTCTGTAATTCAGTATCGAATGTACGCACAGTGCCCTTACAAAAGGCAGAGTCTGGGATAACACTATCTGAAGAACCTGCTTGAATCATACCAAATGTAAGGACAGCCTCTTTGACAGGGTCAATTGTTCTAGAAATAATCTTTTGAGCGCTAAGTATAAATTCAGCCATAATTACAATAGGATCAATTGTTTCGTGTGGCTTCGCGCCATGACCACCTTTTCCATAAATAGTAACTGAAAATTCGTCAGGGGAGGCCATAATTGCTCCTGGTCTTGAATAAATGGTACCTGTAGGATAACCACTCCATAAATGTGTTCCATAAATCTTATCTACGTCTCTTAAACAACCATCGTCAATCATCTCTTGTGAACCACCAGGCATTATTTCTTCGCCATATTGAAAAATCAAAACGACATTGCCTTTTAATAAATGGCGATGTTCATGAATAATCTCTGCCACGCCTAATAGAATCGCCGTATGACCGTCATGGCCACATGCATGCATATAGCCTTCATTTTTAGATTTATAAGGCACATCGTTCAATTCTTGCACTGGCAACGCATCAAAATCAGCCCGAAATGCAATCACTGGTCCTTGTTCCGCTCCTATAAATGTAGCTTTAATCCCATTGCGACCGATAGGAGCTTCAATCTGACAATCCAATTTGCGTAGTTGGTTAAGAATATAGTTATGCGTCCATGTTTCTTCAAAGGACGGCTCAGGGTGTTGATGCATATCCCGACGCATCTGAATCATTCTGCTTTCTTTTTTACTAGCTAATTGAAACCAATCCAACACCTCAACCACTTCTTCCTGTTTATTATGATGTTTAGTATATCAAATTCTTAATTAACTCAATAGCTTCTTTTTTTATTTTTGAAAATAGAGACTTCAAAACCTTATAAATAGACTAAAAATACATATTGGACATACACATGTACATTACATAAAGAATATTAAATATATTGATATTACAATAATGATAAGGCTTTCATATTAGATAAAAATCAGTTATTATTATGGTGATATAAAAATACAAAGGGGATATGATTATGGTTCAATCACTACACAATTTTTTAGAAGAAAATATTCAATATTTAAAAGATAATGGGTTATATAACGAAATCGATTCAATCCAAGGTGGCAATGGCCCAGAAATTAAAATTAATGGAAAAGAATATATCAACCTATCATCTAATAACTATCTAGGATTAGCTACAAACGAAGAATTAAAAAAAGTTGCTAAATCAGCAATTGATTCACATGGAGTGGGAGCAGGTGCCGTACGTTCAATCAACGGAACATTAGACTTACATGATGAGCTTGAAGAAACATTAGCGAAATTTAAAGGCACGGAAGCAGCTATCGCTTATCAATCTGGCTTTAACTGTAATATGGCGGCAATTTCAGCAGTAATGAATAAAAACGATGCAATTCTTTCAGATGAATTAAACCACGCGTCTATTATCGATGGATGTCGTTTATCTAAAGCTAAAATTATCCGCGTCAACCACTCTGACATGGAAGACTTAAGAGCTAAAGCTAAAGAAGCAGTTGAATCAGGTCAATACAATAAGGTTATGTACATTACTGACGGTGTATTTAGTATGGATGGTGACGTTGCTAAATTACCTGAAATTGTTGAGATTGCTGAAGAATTTGGTTTAATCACTTACGTTGATGATGCCCACGGTTCTGGCGTAATGGGTAAAGGTGCAGGTACAGTAAAACACTTTGGTTTACAAGATAAAATTGACTTCCAAATTGGTACGTTATCAAAAGCAATTGGTGTCGTAGGTGGATATGTAGCCGGTACGAAAGAATTAATTGATTGGTTGAAAGCACAATCTAGACCATTCTTATTCTCTACATCACTTGCGCCTGGCGATACAAGAGCTATTACTGAAGCTGTGAAAATGCTTATGGCTTCTACTGAATTACATGATAAATTATGGGATAATGCACAATACTTAAAAGATGGTTTAGAAAAACTTGGTTTCGACACTGGTCATTCAGAAACACCAATTACACCAGTTATTATTGGTGATGAAAAAGAAACTCAAGCGTTTAGTAAACGTCTTAAAGATGAAGATATCTATGTTAAATCTATCGTCTTCCCAACAGTTCCACGTGGTACTGGTCGTGTAAGAAATATGCCTACTGCAGCACATACGAAAGAAATGTTAGATAAAGCTATCGCAGCTTATGAAAAAGTAGGTAAAGAACTAGGAACAATCAAATAATACTATAAGAAGTTAGCCAGTTTGAAACATAGACAATGTTTCAGACTGGCTTTTTTTGAGTTAATGATGCGATGTATGTTGGTGATTTAAATAGTTATAAATTTTAGATGATATCTATTTCAACTTTTTAAATTTAGCCCCTTAAATGCTAAACTGAGAAAAAGAGTGTACTAATTTTAAGCGAAAGAGATGATGCTTATGACGGAATTAAGACAATTGAAGTATAGTGATCAATCGGCTTTTAGGCGATATATCCAAGAATGGTACGACCATCAAGAAACAGTGGTACCTTCGAATACGGATTTAGCTCAATACGCGTCTTTTGAAAATATGGTAGATGAATTAAATAAGACAGAAGTAGAGGAAGGATGGGTGCCTAGCACGACATTGTTTTATTTCAAAGATAAGCAAATTGTTGGTGCAGTTAATATACGTCATAAATTAAATCAACGTTTAACTAATATAGGCGGTCATGTAGGTTATGGGGTAGCTAAGTCATATAGAGGACAAGGAATTGCGACGTTTATGTTAAAAGAGGCGAAACACATCCTAAAAGAGTTAAAGGTGGATAAAATTCTAATGACATGCAACCCTAAAAATGAAGCTTCTAAAGCAGTGATTACAAGTTGTGGAGGCTATCCGATTGAATCCTATACAAAGAAGAATGGTAATCTAGTATCTCGTTTTGTAATTCCAAATGAATGAAGGGTAAGATAATGAAAGAATTGAAAGTTGTATATGCATTAATTCGAAATAATGAAGGTAAAGTACTACTTGTTCATAATACCGATGGTGGTGGATGGTCTTTACCGGGTGGCAAGGTTGAACAAGGTGAAACGTTAATCGAAGCGGTTAAACGTGAAATTATGGAAGAAACTGGCTTAACGGCAACTATTGGAGATATCATCAGTATTAATGAAGGTAAGTCATATCAAATGAGTGTTCATACACTTTTTATTATGTTTAAGGCTACGGTGGAAGATTATACGACAGATATACAAATGAAAGATGAAGTTTCAGAACTACGTTGGGTAACGGTAGAAGAAGCAGATGAGAAATTAATCTATTACCACCATAGTTTAAATACTTTTTTGGAAAATAAAGCGACTTACTATGATGAAGGATATGTAGATTAATAAAAATAAGGTTAGGACTATGAAATCTTAGATAATATCTTAGATTTCTCTCCTAACCTCGTAGGGTCAAAAGTTTATAAATAGTTTCATAAGGTTATGAAATCGCAAGGCTTTTCAATAATTGAAAGCTTTTTATTTATAAAATAAAGATAGCATCATTTTCATTTTAGTACAATACTGAATTAACATATTAAATACATTAACTTAATATTTCCACGTTTAAAATGTTATATTTAAATTCTAATTTATGAAGAATAGTCTAGGGTAAATAAGTAATAAACCTAAATATATAAATGGAGGAACTTACATGCTAGTGTTAAATGAACAAGATCAACAACAGTTATTGAACATGGAAGAAGTGATAGAAGAAGTAGCACAATCTTTAAAAGCATATTCAGAAGGCAAAACAGAAACACCGCTTCGTTACGTCTTACCATTTAACGAAGAGAACCGATATTTAGTAATGCCAGCACTCTCAGATGAATTTAAAATTGTAGGAATTAAAACAGTCACTTTTGCGCCAGATAATCCAAAAAAGGGTAAGAAAACTATTACAGGTTCTGTATTATTAAGTGATTATGAAACGGGAGAAACATTAGCAGTGTTAGACGGTAGTTACCTAACTAAAATACGTACTGGTGCTATCTCTGGTGTAGCTACTAAGTATTTAGCACGTGAAGATGCTAAAACATTATGTGTTATTGGCGCTGGCGACCAAGCTGAAGGGCTTATTGCAGCCGTTATGGCAGTGAGAAATATTGATACTGTACATTTCTCAAGCCGAACTAAAGAGAACGCTGAGAAGTTAGCTAGTAACGTAGCTCAAGAGTATAACGTACAAACGAAAGTGTTTGATGAAGCGGACGACGCTATGGAAGATGCGGATGTTGTTGTAACAGCTACAAATTCTTCAAAACCTGTATATTCTCGTTCACTACAACCAGGCGTTCATCTCAATGCAGTAGGTTCTTTCAAACCTGAAATGCAAGAACTACCATCTGAGTCTATGTTGGTCGCAAATAAAATTGTCGTTGAATCTACTGAAGCCGCGATGGAAGAAACAGGTGATTTAAAAGTACCACAAGAAGAAGGTATACTTACTGAAAACTCATTACACGGCGAATTAGGTAATATCGTAGCAGATAAAATCTCAGGACGTGAAGATGATAAAGAAGTAACGTTATTTAAATCAGTAGGACTAGCAATTGTAGATATTGTAGTGGCTAACTATTTCTATAAAAAAGCATTAGAAAAGAATAACCAATAAATGTAAATAAAACAAAGCTCATAAATGAACATTTACAGTTCGTTTATGAGCTTTTATATAGGAATGAAACTCTATATCCCTTCAAAGATTATTGACGCGTTCCCTCTTTTCTTTAGTACGAGATATTAATTTCTTAGACTTTATGACTTATGCGGACTTTTTACGTTTACGAGAATAGACTAAGCCGGCTCCTATAACTACTAGTAATATCGCAATGTCATGTTCCATATTGTTTTTACCAGTGTTAGGTAATTGTGTTATATTGTGATGCTTAGAGCCATAATAATCCTCATTTAGCATATTAGCAGTATTTTTAGCGTTATTAGAATAAGACGCTTGTGATACTAATAGATTTAAATCTGTATTTATAGTTGCGCAATTATCCATAGCTTTCGCAACTCTTATATTATTTGGCATTTTAGGCTTCGTAGCATAGTTTGCTAAAGTACATTGAGGATAACTTGAAATAGCACCATCTTTACGTTTACTTGGAAACTGGATAACATTTATCCCCTTGTTAGAGGCATTAGCTTTATGAGAATCATATCCTTTAGATGTTTCATTTTCAGAAGAAGTGGAAGCATGCGCAATGACTTCTACTGCTGGATGATCTTGTTTCTTATGTGGAATAGGGAATTCAATAACTTTATCATCTCCATTATCAGTAGTTGGTTGATGATTAGTATCTTCCGCGTGCGTGTTAGGTTGAGTATTTGAATCAGGTTCGCCATTAATAATACGTACAGGTTCATTAGTGTCATATTTGCTTAAATCTGCACCATTCATGTACTGAACGACAACCGCATCTAATGAAATGCCTTCTTCACGTTCGCCTCCAAACATGTCGTAGTCGTCCCCTTGATTAGCTGTAAAATCATTAGTAGTGACGTAGTATATGCGATTAGGGTCTAAATCTTCATAGCCGCCCGTATCTTTATTTAAAACTTTAATGGCATTCACACGATGTCCAGCTTCTTTATTAATATCAAAGTAAACGCGAATTGAGTCAGATACTTGTAAGAAGCCACCATTCGCAGCTAATACTGTCTTACCCTCTTGTGCATCTGTGCGTGAGCCTAAACTTAGTTCAAAAGCTTTTTCAACATCTGAACCTTTCACTTTAATTTGAGAAATTAAGTTACCGAATGGTAATACGGTAATAATATCATTTTCTGTAACTTTGCCTTTGTTGATAGAAGCTCTAATTCCGCCACCATTCGTGATTGCGAAGTCCGGGGCATGTGAGAAATTCTTAGTTGCATAGGCTTCCATAGCGTCAGTAATTAAATTTCCTAGATTTGTTTCTTGGGTACGTGCTACTTCACGCTCTCCATTTAATGTCACTGTGTTATTAGGAATAACGACAGTGGATGTTTCTTTAAGGAATGCGTCATTTGCTTTCTTAGTTTGAGTTGCGATATGCGAATCGGCTACCACATCTTTAGTATCAGCTACATTGATAAGTGATGCTGTTGGTTCATTTTGAAAATTAAAATCGACACGGCCTACATTTTCAAGTGCAGTCCCAGTTTGGGCAAGTATATTGTTGGCACCATAATGTTTACCATGTTCGATAACAGTATGTGAGTGGCCATCTAAAACAAAGATAGGTTGTTTGAATGAGCCACTCTTTGTTAATTGATCGATTAAGTAATCTCCACGCCACTGCTCTTTTGTAGATTTATCAATACCTAAATGGGATAAGATGACGAATACATCGACATTATCTTTAATCGCGTTCATTGCTTGGGATACGCTAGGTAGTGGATCTTTAAATTCTACGCCTTCCACTGAAGTAGGAGAAGTCTTGGTCTTTGTTTCAGGCGTAGTCACGCCTACGATACCGTAGCGCACGTTATTCTTAGTAACAATCGTTGAAGGATCAAAAATAAGTTTTCCATTTTTATATATATTAGACGATACCATAGGGAAATTAAGTTGTTTCTGTAATTTAAGTAATTGATCGTAACCAAAGTCGAATTCATGATTTCCGATAGTCATTGCGTCGTAACCTACACCATTCATCGCTTTTGCCATTTCTTCTCCTTTTGAATTATTTGATACGGGTAAACCTTGAAAGGCATCGCCAGAATCGACCATTAAATCTGGATGATATTTATCTTTTAGTCCTTTAAGTTTGGCCATTCCAATTACTCTGCCTTCGTCTTCTACAAAACGCCCGTGAATGTCATTTGTATGTAAAATGGTATGTGTCGTTGTTGTATTTGATGATGTCGTTTCTGCTTTCTTAGATGGTGCGACGTTATGAGTTGTGTTATTAGTATTTTTACTTTCTTGTGTTGTAGAAAGTGTTTGATGTGTTGATTGAGTAGACTTGTGTTCTTTTGGTTGTTGTGTAGATGCTTGTGACGTTTGTACTGTATCTTTAGATTGAGAAGTAACGTCTGCCTTCGATGTACGATGTGCTACTTGTGCATTATCTGTAGATGTGGCACTTGGCGTTTTTTCTGTATCGAGTTGCTTGTCAGGTTCCGTAGAATAATCAGAAGCGGTATTTTCATGCGCCGGTGCTTCTTGAATTGCTACGTTATTTTGAGTAGATGCAACTTGAGTTGTTGCTTTATCTGTTGATAGTGTAGATGCTTGTGTAGGTTTTGCCTCTTGGCGTACTGTCTCTGATGACTTATCTGCATTATTGGATTGAGATGGTGTTTCAGAAGTTGTCTGAGTAGAGGATTCATCTGATACACTGTCTGACGTTGCAGTTACTTTAGATGTAGATGGAGTCGTCGGGCTCGTCGTTAACGTGGCAGCATCATGTGAGTCGTTAGAATTTAACTCAGCCGCATACGTTGTACCGGATGCGATACCCAATGCGATTAGAATGATAAATAGAAATGAAATACAATATTGCTTCATATTGGCCTCCTTTATTTATGAAAATTTACAATTTTATCTTAGCATAACTCTTTCCGTATAAAGCTTACTCGATGAATTATTTACGAGAATTTTAAAAGTTTTTAATAAAATATTTTTTAGGATAAGTATCTCTGACTTTTCAAAAATAAAGAAAATTAAAATGTATGTATTTTGTATGTATACAAGAAAGCGCTTTTATATTATAATGAGCGTGTAAAGAAGGGGTATGTATACTCCAGAAGGACAATGTTATATTATACACACACAAAGGGAGATTTTAATGATGGAGAGAATCGTAATTACTGGAGCGCTTGGTCAAATTGGGACTGAGTTGGTTCTAAAATGTAGAGAGATTTATGGGAATGATAATGTGTTAGCGACAGATATTAGAGAGCCGGAAGAGGGGTCACCGGTGAATAATGGTCCGTTTAAAATATTGGATGTAACGAATCGTGAAGCCATGATGGCGATTGTTGAGAATTTCAAAGCGGATACGTTGATGCATATGGCGGCGTTATTGTCTGCCACGGCTGAGAAGAATCCTTTATTAGCATGGGATTTAAATATGGGTGGTTTAATGAACGCGTTGGAAACTGCGAGAACGTATGAGTTACATTTCTTTACGCCAAGTTCTATCGGTGCGTTTGGGGATTCAACACCGAAGAAAGATACGCCACAAAATACTATTCAACAACCAACTACAATGTATGGTGTAAATAAAGTTGCGGGTGAGTTATTGTGTCAATACTACTTCAAAAAATTTGGTGTGGATACGCGTAGTGTGAGATTCCCTGGATTGATTTCACATGTTAAAGAACCAGGTGGCGGTACGACGGATTATGCGGTAGAAATTTACTTTGAAGCGGTAAGACAAGGTCGTTATACAAGCTATATTGCGAAAGATACATATATGGATATGATGTATATGGATGATGCGATTGATGCGATTATTAAATTAATGGAAGCTGATAGTGACAAGCTTGTTACTCGTAACGGTTATAATTTAAGTGCGATGAGTTTTGAACCGGAAATGATTAAAGCTGAAATTCAAAAACATTATCCTGATTTCGCGTTAGATTATGAAGTGGATCCTACACGTCAAGCGATAGCTGATAGCTGGCCAGACAATATAGATACGAGCTATTCTCGTAAAGAGTGGGGCTTTGATCCTAAATACGATTTAGCTAAAATGACTGAGTTAATGTTAAATGCAATTGAAGAAAAAGAACGTAATAAATAAGCGTGACCATGTAGTATATGCCAACAAAGTAAATAACTTTGTTGGTATTTTTAGTTTTTATTGGTACAAAATGAAGTAATAGTAACGAATGGTTGTAATGATGACTATCGAATAGTGCTAAGCTTTTCGAAAGTATGTGGTATCTTTTTAATTAAGATAGTGTTGCTTACTGATTGGGTGCCCATTTTTAAAATTAAAAATAAGAATTTAAGATGTGAAAACCCTTTAATCGCTTATAAAGTATGTTATTTTAATAAGAAGAGGTACATAATGAGTATTTAGTTTGAATTTTTAGAAAACTTATTGAATAGAAAATATGAGGTTGCTATAATTTAAGTTAACTATTATCTAGGAAATATTTAGGAGGCTTTCATCATGACAGAAAAAGTTAAATTTGAAAAACGCGAAACACTAAAAGATAAACCAGAAGGAAATCTAGGATTTGGCCAGTACTTTACAGATTACATGTTAAGTTTCGACTATGATAGTGAAAAAGAATGGCATGATTTAAAAATCGTTCCTTATGCGCCATTTGAAGTGTCACCAGCAGCACAAGGTCTTCATTATGGTCAAGCCGTATTTGAAGGTTTAAAAGCTTATAAACATGAGGGCGAAGTAGTGTTATTCCGTCCAGATCAAAACTTCAAGCGTATTAATAATTCTTTAGATCGTCTGGAAATGCCTGAAATAGATGAAGAGCTATTATTAGAAGGATTAAAACAATTAGTAGATGTTGAACGTGATTGGGTACCTGAAGGCGAAGGTCAATCATTATACATCCGTCCATTCGTTTTCGCGACTGAAGGTATTTTAGGTGTACGTGCATCTCATCAATATAAATTATTCATCATCTTATCTCCATCAGGTGCTTACTACGGCGGAGACACATTAAAAACAACTAAAATCTATGTAGAAGATGAATATGTCCGTGCCGTACGTGGTGGTGTAGGTTTCGCTAAAGTTGCAGGTAACTATGCGGCAAGTTTATTAGCTCAAACAAATGCCAATAAATTAGGCTATGACCAAGTATTATGGTTAGATGGTGTAGAACGTAAGTACGTTGAAGAAGTGGGAAGCATGAATATTTTCTTCGTTGAAAATGGCAAACTTGTAACACCTGCTTTAAATGGTAGTATCTTACCAGGTATCACTCGTAAATCAATCATTGAGTTAGCTAAAGAACTTGGCTATGAAGTGGAAGAACGTAAAGTCTCAATCGATGAATTATTCGAAGCATACGACAAAGGTGAATTAACTGAAGTATTTGGTTCAGGTACTGCAGCAGTTATCTCACCAGTAGGAACTTTAAAATATGAAGATAGAGAAATCGTTATTAACAACGACCAACCAGGCGAAATCACTAAAAAATTATATGATACGTATACAGGCATCCAAAGCGGTAAATTAGAAGATAAACACGGTTGGCGCGTAGTCGTTCCAGAATATAAATAATAAACACTTATTAAACTAGAATCCTTGAAATATTGAGGATTCTAGTTTTATTAGTTATGGTAGTTTTTGTAAATGAATGCGTTATTGAATACGTAAAGGTTAACAATAAAATTAAATTTGATGGCTATGAAATTAAAGTGCTTATGTGAACTATTTATTATCTAAACGACGGCCAATATAACCTAATATTGAGCCTATGGTAAACAACGTGATCACATATACCAGATCTAGTAATTGATTATTTAAGTCAATCATAGGATGAATAAAAAAAGTGAATATAATAATTATAATTAAGAATATAACGCCAGCACTTACTCTATATTTCATTATAGACACCTCGTAGTTAGATTTAATTTTATAATAATATAGTTAAATATAAATTATCAAAATTTAATCACCTTTAAACTAATAAAACTATTTAAAAATAAAGTACTAAAGTGGTTTAATTAGAATCTCCAAACAGATTATATATTAT
>NZ_PPRG01000043.1 GCF_002902625.1 Staphylococcus devriesei | reverse complement strand
GAAGAGCGTGAGGCTAGGATTAAGCGAGAAAAAGAGCAAAGAGAGCGCTTAACTCAAAAAGAACAACAACAAGCAAAG
The DNA here is from genome assembly GCF_002902625.1 of Staphylococcus devriesei. Lineage (GTDB taxonomy): Bacteria > Bacillota > Bacilli > Staphylococcales > Staphylococcaceae > Staphylococcus > Staphylococcus devriesei. The sequence continues at coordinate 85,039 of NZ_PPRG01000043.1, read as the reverse complement.
CTTAATGAAGAACGTGTAAAAGACAATTTGAGAAAAGCGCGAATTGAAAAACTCACTCAAGAAGAAATTCAACAACAGCAGCATCTAGCAAAGCTAAGAGCAGAAAATGAGTCTACTTCTAAAGTTGAAGGTAAATCGAAGGAATCACATAATTTAACTTTGCCTGAAGAACAACATCTAAAGAAAGAAAATAAAGCTTCAGAAAATGGAGATAATCAAACTATTAGTATTGATAAAGATACAAATGATTCTAACTCATCTAAGCCTGAATATAGCAGATTAAGAAAAAATAAAGACAAAGAAGAACAAAGCGCTCTAAAAAAAGAGAAAAACAAACAAACCAACCTTACAACTCATCACACAGAACAGGCAGAGAAACCGTTTAAAAGCGATAATACACATGAAGCTAGTGAAACAACGGACAATACTAAGTTAGGTAAAGAGCGTAAAGATGAACAAAATCCAACCTTAACTAAAGAAACTACTAATAGTTCTAAACGATTAGACAATCGAACATCAAATAATAACGATAATACGCAAAATCATACTTCCTCTGAAGAAAAGCAAGCTAATGATAAGGAAAAACTAGCATCAAACAATACTAACTTTATGGATCAAGTGAAAGCATTCTTTAAATTACATTGGGCTAAAATTGTTATTGTTATAGCAATTATCTTAATTATTCTACTTTTAAACGCGATTATTTCTAGTATTAATCAAGGTAGTAGTATTAACCAAAGTGAGGATAATCATTTGAAGTATACATCAACTATGAAAAACGCAAACAACACTGTTAAGTCAGTAGTAACAGTGGAAAGTGACGCACCTAAGAAAACTTCAGTTCAACAAACAAATACAAATTCAAATAGTGAACTTGGCTCAGGTGTCGTCTACAAAAAAGTAGGCGATGCTTTTTTTATTTTAACTAACAATCATATTATAAGTGGTAGTGATAAAATCAAAGTAACTTATGGTGATCATGCCTCAACAGAAGCAAGACTCGTTGGTAAAGATAAATGGTCTGATATTGCAGTGGTTAAGGCGAATATTAAAGATCAGAACATTAAACCAATTGAGATTGGAGATTCTAGTAAATTGGTTTTAGGTGAATCTATTATTGTAGTAGGCAATCCATTAGGTGAAGACTTTAAAAATAGTGTGTCTAAAGGTATCGTTTCGGGACTGAACAGAGCGGTAGCTGTAGATTTTAACCAAGATAACGAAAATGATGAACGTATTAAAGCGTTTCAAATAGATGCCTCAGTTAATCCTGGGAATTCGGGTGGTGCTGTAGTAAATGATAGTGGAAGACTTGTTGGTATAGTGTCACTAAAAATAAATATGCCAAATATAGAAGGTATGGGCTTTGCAATCCCTATTAACGATGCTATAGAGATAGCTAATGAACTAGAAAAGAAAGGTAAAATCGATTATCCTAATACAGGTATCGCCATTGAAAATGTACAAGACCTTAACAGCTATGAACGTGAAATTTTAGATGTTCCAAATGATATTGCGAACGGTATAGTAGTAGAAAAGTTAAAAGATGGTGGATTAGGTGAAAAATCTGGTTTAAAAACTGGCGATGTAGTTGTAGAATTAGATAGTAAAACAATAAAAAATAATTTAGATTATAGACAGATTATTTTCAATCATAGACAGGATTTAGCAACATTGACAGGAAAAATATATAGAGACGGAAAATCTCAAGAAATAAAAATTAAATTAAAATAACGTTGAGGTGACAAGTTAATGTCTATTTTCGGTAAGTTGTTAAAAAAATCAAGTCCTCAACAAGGGATTGTTTTATATTATCTAATAGCTATAGTCGTCGCATTTTTATTATTAAACTTACCGTTTGTACATAAACAAGGCGTGTCCGTGAGCCCTATAGACTCACTGTTTGTAGCTGTCTCTGGTATCAGTGTAACTGGCTTATCTCCAATAAATATTGTTGATACTTATTCCGTTTTTGGCCAAATAATTATACTAGTTATTCTGAATATCGGTGGAATCGGGGTCATGGCAATTGGTACTGTTTTATGGGTAGTGCTCGGTAAACATATTGGTATTCGTGAACGTCAATTAATTATGCTAGATAATAATAAAGATACGATGAGCGGAACGGTAAAGTTAATCCTAGAAATTATTAAAACGATATTAACGATTGAATTTGTTGGCGCTTTATTATTAGCGTTTTACTTTTATAGAGATAATCCAGATTTGAAAAATTCATTGATGCAAGGACTGTTTGTTTCTGTATCTGCTACTACAAACGGTGGATTAGACATCACAGGTCAATCTTTAGTGCCATATGCGAAAGATTATTTCGTGCAAACAATTGTAATGTTTTTAATCGTATTAGGTTCAATAGGATTTCCAGTGTTATTAGAAATCAGAGCTTATGTTAGAAATAGAGTAAGTCATTTTAGATTTTCATTATTTACTAAGATAACTACAACAACGTATTTCTTTTTATTTACTTTTGGTGTGTTAGCAATCTTAGCGCTTGAACACAATCATGCTTTTAAAGGTTTAAGCTGGCATCAGTCGTTGTTTTATTCTCTATTTCAATCGGCAACGACGAGAAGCGCTGGTTTACAAACGATTGATGTTACAAACTTTAGTGATGCTACAAATGTATTAATGAGTATTTTAATGTTTATAGGTTCTTCTCCAAGTTCAGTTGGTGGGGGGATTCGTACCACTACTTTTGCGATTTTAATTTTATTTGTTATTAATTTTAATAATAATACTGAAAAATCGGCTATCAAAGTTTTTAATAGGGAAATACATGTCGTAGATATACAGCGTTCGTTCGCGGTATTTACTATGGCGTCATTGCTTACATTTACAAGCATGATTATTATTTTAGCTACGGAAAAGAGTAATTTAACGTTCTTACAAGTATTCTTTGAGGTCATGTCAGCTTTTGGAACATGTGGGTTATCATTAGGCGTTACTGACGATATTAGTGGACTTACAAAGGCCATACTTATGATATTAATGTTTATAGGACGTGTAGGTCTTATTTCATTTATCATTATGATTGCAGGTCGTAAAGAACCAGATAAATTCCATTATCTTAAAGAACGTGTACAAATAGGTTAATTAGCAAAGTCAGTCAAAGCATAGAAATATGTTTTAGACTGGCTTTTTATCTGTTTTAAAACAAACTAAATGAATAACACACAGGGTTTAATAAATGTTAAACTAACCTTAAATAAGGGGTGTGTAAACGTGGAAAAAAACGAAAATATAAATATAGATATTTTGGCAACGTCTGACATGCATAGCCATTTTTTGAATGGTGATTATGGATCGAATATCTATCGCGCTGGTGCGTATGTTAAAAATGTTAGAGAAAATAATGATAATGTTATTTTACTTGATAGCGGAGGTAGTTTAGCAGGTTCTCTGGAAGCCTATTATTACGCAATTGTAGCCCCATATAAACGTCACCCAATGGTTAAGCTAATGAATGATATGCAGTATGACGCGAGTGGGGTAAGTCCCGATGATTTTAAATTCGGATTATCATTTTTAACACGTTCCGTATCATTAGCACGCTTTCAGTGGTTATCAGCCAATATAGAGTATGCACTAACGAAAGAGCCTTATTTTTCAACACCTTATGTGATTAAACAATATGACAATGTTAGGATAGCGATTGTTGGCTTGACGGCTGATGGTTTAATGAAAAATGAATACGCTGAAATGGAAACAGATGTCTCTATTGAAAAAACGTTATTTTCAGCTAGACGATGGATCAGATATATTCATGAAACTGAACATCCGGATTTCTTAATTGTTATTTATCATGGTGGATTAAATAAGATTAGTCAGACGAATCACCGTCATGGAGAGAGTTCACATGAAGCTGAAAAATTAATGAAAGAAATTGGAGTAATTGATTTAATGATTACCGCCCATCAACACCAAACGATAATAGGTAATGATTATGAGACAGTGTATGTTCAAGCTGGTCAAAATGCACAAGAATTAATTCACGTTAAAATAAAATTTAAAAAAAGAACAAGTACTTTCGAAAAAGAAGATATACAATCTGCAGTGGTTGACTTAAGTGAATATAAAGAAGATGATGAGTTACTCAATATGACATATTATGATCGTAAAGCAGTTGAACATTGGTCTAAAGAAGTGGTTTCTGAAAATAATTATGATATGAAAATTAACGGCCTAGAAGATTTATTAAGTAAGACACATCCATTTACCCAACTTCTACATGATAGTCTTAAATTGGCTTATGATAATACTATTACATGTGTTAATGTGCCTAAAAATGGCGAAAAAGGATTTAACGATGTAATTACAAATGAAGATATTTATTATGCCTATCCACACCCAGATAAAGCACTTGATTTAACTTTGACTGGTCAACAAATTAAAGACATGATTGAATATACATATTCTTACATACAATTTGAAAATGAACAGTTAACTATGACAATTGTAGATGAAACTTTATGTACCATATGGCAAGGTTTTGAATATGAAGTGGATATGTCAGAAGAACTATTTAATCGGGTGAGTTTGAAAGACGTAGAATTAAATGAGGAATATAGAGTTACGATGACAGATTACTGTTACAGAAATTATCGTCAATATTTAGATGGGGCTATGATTCATCACGCTACTCACAATTTACCTATGAGTATGCTTATTGCTAAAAATTTAAAAGAGCCAAATTATAACTTATTAGTCATAGACAACTTTAAAGTAAATATTTAATGCTCTCTTCAATAATATAAACGTATGTGCGTTACAAATTACTACTAAAAAAAGAAACTTTTCTTAGCTATTCAAACTAAGAAAAGTTTTTTATCCATGAAATATTAATAACAAGATGATGGCGACAATTTGGCCTAATGATGTAGTTACTATACGACGTGTGTATTGATAACTAAATGATAAAACTAATTGAGCAACGAAAATAAATGCTACAATCCACCATTTGTCTAAGTATATAAATAACGAACTTGAGCATAAAGCAGTAATAATAATGACTAACCAGCTAGGTAACTTAAAACGAGTTAATTCTTTTTGTAAAACTGTTCTCATATATAATTCATGACAAGGTATAACAAAAATCAAGGTTACCAGCATTTGCCATTTGAAATATACGCCTGTTCTTGATAGTTCTTTAATAAGCTCAGCGTACGTTATTTGTGGAGTAAATAACGAGAAGATAAACCGAACAAAAATCAAGACGATACTTGTTATAATTCCAACCCCAATAGAAGTTAATAAACGTTTCGACTCAATATCCCTTTGGTAGAAAACATAACTAATGCCAGCAATCAACATAATACCTGTGTATAAATACCAGTATTCTTGATGCTCTCCCCACATAATATATAGAATCAAATGGAATACAATAAAGCTTGCAATAAACCAAATTAAAGCTTTCGATATATTTTTCATTTAATATTAACCTTCTTATTCAACGATCGTATATCGTTTGTGATTAATAACTGTTTTTTCTGGTAAGTCTAAGTCATTAAAGTTATCCATAATAGTTAAATCAACAATTACTGAATTGTCATTAATTTTTTCAACACGGCCTCTTAAACCGTCATAAAATTCTACAATATTTCCTACTTCTGCAACAGTCATTACGAGTCCTCCTCAAATCATAGCTAGGCTATATTGTACTAAAATTTAGCCTAATAATAAACAAATATATGCTAAAAATAGCAAATAATATTTTAATTTTGAAAATAATGTCAAATTTGAGTAAATAATTGGCAATATATATAATTATAAGGCATAACTAGATTAAGGGCATATATCAGAGAGATATAAGGAGAGATAAATATGAAATTTGTAAGCAACAACAATATTACCGATCCTACTATTAATCTTGCGATGGAGGAGTACGTATTAAAACACTTACCCGCTGATGATAGTTACTTTTTATTTTACGTGAATGGTCCATCCATTATTGTTGGTAAAAACCAAAATACCATTGAAGAGGTCAACAAACAATATGTAGATGAACATAATATTCATGTAGTCCGTCGTATTTCTGGAGGTGGCGCTGTCTATCACGATCAGGGTAATTTAAACTTTAGTTTTATTACTGACGATGATGGCAATAGTTTCCATAATTTCAAAAAATTTACAGAACCTATCGTACAAGCATTGCAATCTATGGGCGTTAATGCCGAAATGACTGGACGAAATGATATCCAAGTAGGGCAAGCTAAAATTTCAGGAAATGCGATGGTTAAAGTTAAAGAAAGAATGTTTAGCCATGGGACATTAATGCTTAATAGTGACTTAGGTGAGGTGCAAAACGCGTTAAGAGTTAACCCTAAAAAAATTCAATCTAAAGGTATTAAATCTGTGCGTAAACGTGTCGCTAATATTGATGAATTTTTAGAACAATCAATTTCTATTGAAGAATTTAAACAAATCATCTTGAAAACCATTTTCGGTGAACACGAAGTAGAAGAGTATAAATTAACAGATGAAGATTGGAATAAAATTGAAGAATTAAGTAATGAAAAATATCGTACCTGGGATTGGAACTATGGAAGAAATCCTAACTATAATTTTGAACGTGATGAGAAGTTCGAAAAAGGTTTCGTGCAAATTAAATTTGATGTTAAAAAAGGTAAAATCGAACATGCAAGAATATTCGGTGATTTCTTTGGTGAAGGGGATATAACCGAATTAGAAAATGCTTTAGTTGGCGCTCTTCATGATTATACACATATTAAAGAAGCCATGGAAAATTATGATTTTTATCACTATTTCGGAGACATCGACAAAGAAAATATTTTAAAATTAATGTCTTATTAGTAGAAGTATTAATGGAATAGAAATTAAATATAGATATAAGGCTCTGGATAAAGATTTTCTAGATATGTCCAGAGCTTTATATAAACACAAAAATAACCCCTCGCATAAACGAGGGGTTATTTTAACGTACGGAAACGGAGGGATTCGAACCCTCGCGCCGCTCTCGCGACCTACACCCTTAGCAGGGGCGCCTCTTCAGCCAACTTGAGTACGTTTCCATATGGCTCCGCAGGTAGGATTCGAACCTACGACCGATCGGTTAACAGCCGATAGCTCTACCACTGAGCTACTGCGGATTAATATGATTTATCTAATGAGCACAAGTATTATTATATCAATAAACTTAAATTTTGCAAGGGATTATTTTCAAAAAATATACGGAATATTTACACTATATTAATATAAAAATCCCGTATATTTTAAAATTAAACATAAAACTATCTATCTTGTAATAGGGATTAGTGTGAAAGTGCTTCGAAAATATTTAGCGTGGATTTTTCATAGTCGATAGGCATTTCTGGATTATTAGATTTCATACGCGCATGTTTATCAACCATGTAATAGTAATAAATACAATTTGAGTATTGGTGCCATAAACTATGATATGAAACGTTGAGGTTTAAAGCTTGTTCATTAGCGAAAATGATTTTACTTTTCCGATTTTTAAGAGGTTTTACTTCTAAAACGTAGTGCATGTTAATCCACATATTCTCTTCTAAGCGATCCGAATGGGTAGGAAATAAATAAGTAGGGAACAAAGGAGTTAGCAGGATCGGAGGTTTACTTGTGATACCTGCAATTCGATGTGCTTCTGATTTTTTGCTAATGTAATTGTTTCCATAAAACTTACAAGACCGTTCTATGATTTTTTGAGTTTTAAAAGGACTAGTTTCGGTTGACGTGTCATACTTCATAATTTTAGTTCCATTAGTTTGACCATGCTCATCAAATATAGGTTTAATTACCATGTCACCCTTACGGATAATATAGACGGTATTAGGCGATGATGAATTTTGCTTCATCTAAACCCTCCTTTTTATAATATTATATTATCAGTAAATCTGTATTGTCTGTAACTAATAATATGTAATTATTATATAAAAATATTATGTGTTGTCAAGCGTGTCTTAATAAATAATATTACACTTATTTTTGATAAAAGTCAGAATATTCGATTGATTAAAAAAATAAAAACTTGTATACTATCAATAAATAAATAAGAAAGGCAGTGATTGTAATGCATTACAATACCAACGTCAAACACACGACGCTAGAAGATTTTGTAACAACGGTTAATGATCTTGGAGTTGAGCTAGTAATTGATGAGGCCCTTCGACAAGCACGTAAAAAGCAACTTATTGAATTAATTGATGAAACATTAATTAATAAGAATGAAACAGATTTTATTAATTATACCAATGAATACAAAAATTTGGAGGCATTTCTAAATGAGTAAATCAGGATCCTGTAGTTCATTATAAAAGGTCTATTCACTACTTAAAGTTAAGTTAGCGAATAGACCTTTTTATGTTATTACTTTTTACCGCCTTTTGATCTTCCTTCTATTTTATCACGAATCCATTTTACTAAATAACCAGTAATAAGCGTTCTTAAGACGCGTTTAACGATATTCATATTTTCTTGCTCCTTTACTTAATGGTTATTAAATTCTACCCGATTCACGTATAGTTAAAGATATATTTCAAAATTTTTAAGAAGAAACTTATAAATTTAATAAAAGTAAGTCTTATATATCTTTTTTAGACAACGTAATATAACCGTATTGATCCGCTTTAGTTGTAAATATAATTAAAAGTCCATGAATAATTGAAACAATGCTAGGGATAGCTGTCCAAAAGAATACTAAATGGAGTACGCCTTGCCATACTTTATCAGCATAGAATTTGTGAATACCAACGCCGCCTAAGAAAATAGTACATAGCACATATAACGTTTTATTTACTTTCATAATCACGATGCCTCCTTAAATCCACATTTTAATCATTTTCGAATAAAAAGCAAATCATCTAATTTACAATTAATTTAATAATATTTGGAAGTTCTATATAATGTAATTAAATGCAACTGAAAGGGGGATAATGGGATATGATACGTAAGGCGAGACCAAGTGATAATAAGCAAATCGCGGAATTATGTTATATTATTTGGCAAGATATGGAGCTCGATATTATTAATCATATTACTAAGGAACGAGTGTTATACGCTATAGAAGAAAGTATCGTTAATATTAATTATCGTACAAATTATCAGAATGTGTGGGTATATGAACAAGAAGGGCAAGTTGCCGGTTGTATCATTGCATATGATGGAGCAAAGGAAATGATGCTAGAGAGTTCTTGGCTAGAATTGGCACTTGAAGAAGATATAAAAAGTTTAGGGACGCCATTACCTTTAAAAGAAGCACATGACGATGAATGGTATATCGAAACCGTTGCTACATTTCCTGAGTTTAGGGGGCAAGGTATTGCTACGCAACTATTTGAATACCTCATCAACAGTTATCCAAATTATAAATGGAGTTTAAGTTGTGATTATGATAATCCGAAAGCACGAAAACTTTATGAACGGTTAGGATTTATATGGACAGAAGATATTAATTTGTATGGGCATAATTATTTACATATGGTTTATATGCCAGATTAACTAGTTAAATAAAAAATCCAACATAAACTGCTTTAAAACAATCATGTTGGATAATATAGTCAATATTCTAGCTTTAAATACCGCCCAGTAATGCGCTGATATAAATACCTAAAGCATATAAAAAGCCAAATACTGTATTCATTTTACCTGTAGCGGCCATAGCTGGCATCATGCTAGCAGGTGTATCGTTCTTTTTGAAACGACGAATTGCTTTCACTGGCATAGGGAATGATAATAATACTAATAAGTAAAATAGTGAACCGCCTGGGACGAATAAAGCTATAAAGATAACAATGACATAAGCGAGTATGTACATCGCAGCCATAAACATAATTGAAGCACGTTTACCTAATAAAATGGGTAAAGTTTTACGTCCACTTGCTTTATCTTTAACGCGGTCACGAATATTATTTGCCATATTAATAAGACCAATCGTAATAACGATAGGGACACTAATCCAAACTACAAAGACGTTAATATTGCCAGTTTGAATAAAGAAAGCAAGCAAAATAATAATCATTCCCATAAATAGACCTGAGAATAATTCACCAAATGGTGTCCATGAAATTGGCATAGGTCCACCAGTATACAAGTAGCCGATAGCCATACATACAAGACCTACTGGGATAATCCAAAATGAGCTATGTATAGCTAAATAGATACCGAGTAAAGCGGCAATAATATAAAACGCTATTGCTAGATTCATGACAAGTTTAGGGCTCATACCATTTCTGACGATAGCGCCACCAATGCCAACAGAAGTGTGGTCATCTAAACCTTTTTTAAAGTCATAATATTCATTGAACATATTTGTTGCAGCTTGAATTAAAAGACATGCAATTAACATTGCTAACAATAAGCTGAGTTTAATGTTATCTTGACTTCCTAATAAAAAAAGTTTAGCAGTGGCTGTACCAACTAATACAGGTACAATTGCAGCAGTAAGTGTATGAGGTCGCATTAAGTGCCAATATTTTCTAACAGTAGAATATTGTTGATATTGATCTGCCATAATTAATCTACCTCTTATAATATAAAGTTTTAACATATGTATTTTAAAGGAATAGGTTATAAAGGTCAAATTACGTGAAATATTTCATAATTTGATTAAGCAATTATGCCACTATAAATAGTCAAAAATGATACAATATTGTAATGAGTAAAAATAGATAATGAAAGAAGTGAAATGAATGGCTGCGAATTTAAAAGAAGGCGAAATTATTGAATCTATATACGAAAGTAATAAAAGTTGGGTTTCTGTTGAAGTGGTATTAGATAAAACATTAACACCCGATGCGTTATTTCATTTAACAGAAGACCAAGCTGGAGATCGTTTTTATTTTCGTTTAAATGATAATACGTCTTCGTTTTTCGGCTACCATGCTGTTCAAAAATTTAAAAATAATTTTGAGAATAAACAATCAATCTTTCGGGAATGGGAAAAATTTAAAAACGAAGTTGAATTAATACATCTTGAAACTAAAAAACATCATCTAAAAGTAATTGGAGGCTTCCAATTTTCAAGTCATAAATCAGATGATGAATGGCGTGAATTTGGTATTAATCACTTCGTTGTACCGGAAGTGCTTATTTCTTCAATTGATAATCAAACATTATTGACCTACACGGTTGAACGAGCAAATTTTGATATGGAGCATTTTAAAGATGTTATTGCACATTTTGAAAATGCAGATGTAGATGATTCTGATCATGAAGAAACACTAGGGAACATTACACGAATGGAAGATATTTACAAAGATGAGTGGAAAGAACTCGTTGGCAATGCAATTGAACAGCTTGATGAAAATAAAAAAATTGTTCTTGCGCGACGTCGGATGATTAAGTTCGATAAACCTATTGATATCCCATATGTATTAAATAGAGCGCTTCAAAACGAAAAAAATAGTTATCTCTTTATATTGGAGTCTAATGAGTCAGTCTTCTTTTCACAAACGCCTGAACAATTGTTAAAGGTTGAAGATGGCGTATTATCGACTAAAGCTGTAGCTGGAACCATTCAACGTTCTCATAATGAGGAAGAAGACCGAAAAAATATCGAAGCATTCTTACAAGATAAAAAGAACTTAGGAGAACATGACTTTGTTGTGCGTAGTATACTACATGATATTGAACCGTATGTTGAAGGTGTAGACTATAATCAAACCCCTAATATTCTTAAAAATGACCACATGTACCATTTATATACTAAAATTCAAGGTAAACTAAAAAGTAATTCCTATATAGGGTTAATAGATCAAATGCATCCAACACCTGCTTTAGGTGGCTATCCAAAAGAAGAAGCGGTTAAATTTATCGAAGAACATGAGTTTGGCACGCGTGGTCTTTATGGCGCACCTGTAGGATATATTGATATGAACGATGATTGTGAATTTATTGTGGCGATTCGCTCTATGTTAATCAAACAGAATCAGACGACCCTTTTCGCGGGATGCGGTATTGTTAAAGATTCTGATCCAGAGAGCGAAGTTGTTGAAACGGCAGTTAAATTCTCGCCAATGATGAACGCATTAGGAGTAGTGGATAAGAATGAATCATAACGAAGCATTAACTAAACAAGTCTATACGTTCGCTTCAGAACTTTATGCATATGGAGTACGCGAAGTAGTAATCAGCCCAGGTTCACGTTCGACGCCTCTTGCCATTGCGTTTGAAGCTCATCCTAACATTACAACTTGGATTCACCCTGATGAACGTAGTGCCGCATTCTTTGCTTTAGGTTTAATAAAAGGAAGCAATAGACCGGTAGCGATATTATGTACATCAGGTACGGCAGCAGCGAACTATACACCTGCAATTGCAGAAAGCCAAATTAGTCGTATTCCAATGATTGTATTGACGAGTGATCGCCCTCATGAATTAAGAAGTGTAGGAGCGCCTCAAGCAATTAATCAAGTAAATATGTTTGAGAATTATGTTAAGTTTCAATTTGATATGCCTGTAGCTGATGGTAGTGATCAAATGACAGACACCATCTATTATCAAATGCAAATTGCGAGCCAATATTTGTATGGCCCGCATCGTGGACCTATTCATTTCAATTTACCGTTTAGAGAGCCACTAACGCCAGACCTCGAAAAAGTAGAATGGCTTACGTCTTATAATAAAACGTTGCCACATTATCAGAAAAATATTAACACTCAAGATATTAGTGCTATTTTAAAACAGAAAAAAGGGCTTATTATTGTAGGAGATATGCAACACCAAGCAGTGGATCAAATTCTGACATATGCGACTATTCATGATTTACCAATCTTAGCCGATCCTTTAAGTCAACTACGTAAATATAATCATCCAAATGTGATTACGACTTACGATTTATATTATCGTGCTGGTTTAGAGTTAGATGTTGATTTTATTATTCGTGTTGGTAAACCGGTTATTTCTAAAAAGTTAAATCAATGGCTTAAGCGTACTAATGCATTTCAAATCCTTGTACAAAATAATGATAAGATTGATGTCTTTCCAATGCCACCAAGTATTTCCTACGAAATATCAGCAAATGACTTCTTCAGAAATTTAATTGAAGAACCAACAGTTAAGCGTAAAGATTGGTTAGAAACATGGCAAACATTAGAAACGCAAGCACGTACTATCATTTCTAAACATATGTCACAAGCAACAGATGAAGCGGCTTACGTAAACTTATTAATTGATAAATTATCTAATGAAGATGCTATATTTGTTAGTAATAGTATGCCAATACGCGATATCGATAACTTACTTTTAAATAAAGAAATTGAAGTGTACGCTAATCGTGGCGCAAATGGAATTGATGGTGTGGTGTCTACGGCAATAGGTATGGCAGTGCATAAAAACATTACCTTATTGATTGGTGATTTAGCGTTTTATCATGATATGAACGGTTTATTAATGGCGAAATTAAATGATATACATTTAAATATTGTGTTGCTAAATAATGATGGTGGAGGAATTTTCTCTTATCTTCCGCAAAAATCATTAGATGAGGCTTACTTTGAAAGATTATTTGGCACACCAACTGGTTTGAATTTTGAATATACGGCATTGCTTTACGATTTTACATTTAAACGTTTTAATACTGTAACAGATTTTGCGCATGAAAAATTATCACACATGAGTTCACATATTTATGAAATAACGACTGACCGTGATGATAATTTGGAACAACATCATACTTTATATAAAAAATTAAGTGGGGTATTAAATGCTACATTATAATTTTCATCAATCTAATCAAGATGCGACTCAACTTCTAATATTATTACATGGCTTTATTAGTGATAGCCGTACGTATAATAATCACCTTGAAGCCTTGTTAAAAGAAACCAATGTCTTAACGATTGATTTACCTGGACATGGGCAAGATACCACTTCAATGGACATTACGTGGGATTTCCCATTTTTAACTAAGGAAATAGATGAAGTCTTAGCGCTTTATAAAGAATATCAATTGAATCTATTAGGCTATTCAATGGGTGGACGTATAGCATTATATTATGCGTTACATGGTGAACATAAGTTACAACACATTATATTGGAAAGTACGTCTCCGGGTATTGCGAAGGAAGAAGAACGCGTGGAGCGCCAACAAGTTGATGCTGCAAGAGGTAAGGTATTAGATATTGCAGGTCTTGAAATATTCGTAAATGATTGGGAAAAGCTCCCTTTATTTTATACACAATATGACTTAGATAAAGATAAGAAGAAAGCGATACGTGAGATGCGAATGTCTCAACAACCTCACAAGTTAGCTAAAGCATTGCGTGAGTATGGCACGGGCCATATGCCTTCTTTATGGAATGAGATTCAGGATATACAGGTGCCTTGCCTCATTTTAGCGGGAGAATTAGATAAGAAATTTGTTAAAACAGCTCAGGCTATGGCTAAAGAGATAAGTAATAGCCACGTCCATATCTTCTCAGAAGTTGGTCATACAATTCATGTGGAAGATGAAGCGGAATTTGATACAATAGTAGTAGGTTTTTTAAAGGAGGAGCAAAATGAGTAGACAGTGGGAAACACTTAGAGAATATGATGAAATTAAATATGAATTCTTCGAAGGAATTGCAAAAGTAACAATCAACCGTCCAGAGGTGCGTAATGCGTTTACACCTAAGACAGTTGCTGAAATGATTGATGCATTTAGTCGTGCACGCGATGATCAAAATATTTCAGTAATTATTTTAACAGGTGAAGGCGATAAAGCATTTTGTTCAGGCGGAGACCAAAAGAAACGTGGCCATGGGGGTTATGTAGGCGAAGACCAAATTCCTCGTTTGAATGTATTAGATTTACAACGTTTAATCCGTGTGATACCTAAGCCAGTTATTGCAATGGTTAGAGGTTATGCTATCGGTGGCGGAAACGTGTTAAATGTAGTATGTGATTTAACAATTGCAGCTGATAATGCTATCTTCGGTCAAACAGGGCCTAAAGTAGGTTCATTTGATGCTGGCTATGGTTCAGGTTATTTAGCAAGAATCGTTGGACACAAAAAAGCACGTGAAATTTGGTACTTATGTCGTCAATACAATGCACAAGAAGCATTAGACATGGGCTTAGTAAATACTGTAGTACCTTTAGATCAAATTGAAGACGAAACAGTTAAATGGTGTAAAGATATCATGAAACATTCTCCAACAGCTTTACGTTTCTTAAAAGCTGCTATGAACGCTGATACTGACGGTTTAGCTGGCTTACAACAAATGGCTGGAGATGCTACGTTACTTTACTATACAACGGATGAAGCAAAAGAAGGACGCGACGCATTTAAAGAAAAACGCGATCCAGACTTCGATCAATTTCCTAAATTCCCATAAGTGATAGATTAATATAAATAAAGACACTTGAACTAAAGGTATTAATCACTAAAGAGTGAGACATATACTTTCTTTCAAGTGTCTTTTTTCTTATATTTTATAAATGATAATTTTCTTTTAAAAATTGTTCTAAACGACGCATACCTTCTTTTAGAACATCTATTTCATAGGCATAGGAAATACGTACATAACCTTTACCAATATCCGTAAACGAAGAGCCCGGCACGATGGCCACATGAGCTTCTTCAAGGAGTTTAACGCAAAAGGCATAATCTTCTTCAGTATATTTTTTAATACTTGGAAAAATATAAAAAGCACCTTCAGGTTGAGCATCTAATTCAAAACCTAATTCTAATAATTTATTTTTTAAATAATTGCGACGTTCAATATAAGCTTCATTCATATATTGTGGTGCATTTACACCCTCAGTTAAAGCAGTAATACAAGCGATTTGTGCAGGGACATTAGCACAAATACAATTATAGGCGTGCATGAATGTTAATTTTTCAATTAAATATTCTGGACCGATGAGGAAACCAATGCGAATACCTGTAGCCGAATGTGATTTACTCAAGCCACCAATTAAGAGTAATTGGTCACGTATTTCTTGATATTCTGCAAATGATGTATGTTGGCCTTTAAAAGTATTTTCAGCATAAATTTCATCGCTAATGATAAAAAATTCTCTATTTTTTAACTCGTTAACTAGTGCCTCTACTTCCTCACGTTCTAGAATGACCCCTGTAGGATTAGTAGGGTAGTTAAGTAAGATAGCTTTTGTTTTATTTGTAATATGGTGAGCAATTAACTCTGGCGTTACTTTGAAATTAGAATTTGTGGTATCTATATAAACAGGATGGCCACCTAAAGTTTCAATCAAAGGAATGTAGCCTGCGTAGATAGGTCCTGGAATTAAAATTTCATCGCCTGGCTCAATAATACTGCGCAACGATGTGTCTAGTGCTTCACTTGCGCCATTGGTCACAATAATTTCTTCTTCGTTATAGTAGAAACCATACTTATTTTTAAAATACTGGCTGATAGCTTCGCGTGTTTCAGGCAATCCTTTATTATGAGAATAACTTGTTTTATTTTCTTGAATAGCATGAATATAAGCATTTTTAACCACATTAGGCATCGGAAAATCGGGTTGTCCGATAGTTAAATTAACACAATCTTCAATATGCTTCATTTTATTTGAAAATTGCCGAATACTTGGCGCCCTTAAAAATCTTGAATTAGAGTTTAAAGATAATTTCATATATACACCTCAATCAATACCTAAGCTTGAATATATTGAGATAAGAACATTATTAACTTGCAACCTCTTATATAAATAGTTATAAATGATTTATAACTTACCTCAAGTCCAAACTTATTTTTAGAATATTCTTATAATAACACACTTTCGTCTAAGATAAGTTGGTATCTCTTTTGGTGGAAAATTTAAAAATTCAATATTTAAACTCAGATGGTTTCTTAAGATTAATAATCGGATTAGTCCATTTACATACAAAATTAGTCGATAGAAGATAAACAATTAAAATAGAGATAATAATTAAAAATATATACGTTAGTATTGAAATAGTATCTTTAAAAGGATAAATACCATGTCCTCTTACAAGACCTATAACGAGACCGTGTAGTAAATAGACATACATTGTACGATTACCAATATAGGTATAGAAACGTTTGTGATTACTCATTAAAGCAAGAAAGGCAAACATTCCTGTTAGTATTACCACATAGAGTAATAAACGTTTAAATGGGCTATAAACATCTTCGTTGTTATGATTAAGTGATGTATATGGGCTACTACCTAGTAACCAGTCTGAATTAATCGGGTGAATGTAATAGCCAATAAAGAAAGCCACAAATATTAACAATGAAATAAGACTCATTTTTTTATTACGTAAAATACGCGTATGCGATCTCGTCGTTAAATAGCCTAGATAGAAAATAGGGAAGAAGACAATAGTACGAGAAATACTCAAGTATCCGTCAATATTTTCAGAAAAACCAGCTAGAACTGAAATGATAACAGCAATTGGTAAGACATAATAAGGTTTATAACGACGAATGATGACTAAGATGACATGGAAAGAGAAAAGCGTTAATAAGAACCATAGCGCAAAAACTGGATTTAATGGATCCATTTGAATAGCATCACTTTTTCCTGTCATAAAATAATATACTGAGAAAAAGGCGTAAAAAATGGCATAAGGCGCGATTAATTTTTTAGCAATATTTTCTAAATAATGGGGTTTATCTAAGTGTTTAGCAAAGTAACCCGAGATAAATAGGAAGGTAGGCATATGGAAACTATAAATAACGAGATAAAGCGCTGATATATACTTACTTTCAGACGTATAGGGTTGAATCATGTGACCAAACACGACTAAAAATATAAGTATTGCCCGCGCATTATCAAAAAAAATAATCCCGCTTACTATTGATAGTCATACAATTGTCTCCTTTGTTAAATATTAACAATATATAACTTAGTACATCTCTACTTAGTAATGCAACAAATTAGGGTAATCTGTTGACTAATAGTTATCAATTTTCTTATAGGATTAAATTAATAACTTTAAGGGAAGAATAAAAAATAGTATAGGAGGTTTACATTATGAAAAAATACATAATATATTGTTTTCATTTACTTTTACCTATGATTGGTGGAAGCATTATTGGACGACTGACTGCTAATGATACTAAAAATGATTATCGTCAATTTAAAAAGCCACCATTTTCGCCACCGGGTTATATTTTTCCAATCGTATGGCCTATTTTATATATATTAATGGGAGTTTCATTTGTATTAAGTATTATAAATAGCGGCAAACAAAGAGTAGTCACTGTGACTCATTATTTACAATTAGCATTTAATTATATGTGGTCACTACTTTATTTTAAAGAAAAGTTAAGAGGCGTGGCGCTTGTTGACAGTGTAGTATTATTAATTTCTGTAATTATTAACGCTATAACGATGTTTAAAGCCAAAGGACTTGCTGGTCTATTACAAATTCCTTATATTCTATGGTCAGTCTACGCTAGTTATTTAAATACTGGTAATTGGTTATTAAATAAAGATAACCCAGAGTATTTTAAAAAGCAGTAGAGGACTCCTAGCTAATGTCTAATATACTTTGTGTATCAACACTTAATACTCTTTTCATTACAATTGTGACGATTTTTTGACAAAAAATGACATATGAAAATTTCATAGTATAATAGTAATATCAACTAAAAACGTGGAGTAGAACAACTATGTACAATCAACTAGAAAAACTTATCACACTAACAAATAACGACTTAAGCTTAGTCAATAGACGCTTTGGTCAACGAACTGACATTACTAATGACCAATTAGAAATGTTAAGAATACTTTATAGTTATGATCGTCTATCACAGTATGATTTAACAATGAAGATGAGTAGGGAGCAATCTATTGTTTCACGATGGATTAAAAAATTAGTCCAAAAAGGCTACATTACCAGTCAACAATCACATGAGGATTTGCGCTGTAAAGAACTTTGTCTCACTGATAAAGCCCGTCTTCTAATTAAACAGATTAATACTGCAAGATGTGAATTAATAGAAGCTAGATGCCAATGCTTGTCTCAAGAAGAAATTGAAAGTTTAAATCATTTATTAGACAAATTAAATAGTCGCCATATTTATATTTAAAAGATAGCCCTATGAAATCAAACAATTATTACGATTTCATAGGGTATTTTTGCATTTTATAGCGTCTATTAAGTTTGATTTGAAAATAAAAAAAGTTTTATTATCAGTTTAGTTATAGTGTAATTTATGTTCCAAATAAATAAAGGCCAGCCTGATCCTCCTTAATAAGTGAACCAGACTGGTCTTTTGTTAAAAATCAAACTATTAATTTATTTTGTAAAACTTGGGATTTCAAAGTATTTACCAACAGTTTTAATTTGATCATAGAGTTGTTTTAAATATTGTGCATTACTGTTAGCCCAATTAATATCGGTAGCATATTGATGTGTACCAGGGTTACTTGGATTCCAACGCATTTTATAAAGCGTATTTTGACCAGCTTTAATGTAATCTTGGCCAATGAATTTAGCACCACCAATAATCGCTTTTGAAATTGAATTCCAACCAGCTTTTTTAGCATAGCTAATTCCATTTGCTAATGGGTTACTATCGAAAGCTGCGATACCAAATACATTGTGATATTTAGTAGCAGACTTAGTATTAACGATATTATTAACAATATTAGCACCTTTAGCTAATTGAGATTGACCGTTACCAGTTTCAATTAAAGCATGTGCAATTAAGTACACTTCATTAATACCAGAAGTTGCAGCAGCTTCACTAAATGCTTGTCCTTGATTTTCAAGTATACCTTTACCTTTAAGTAATTTATTAATTTGTGCTACCGGAAGATTTTGCGGACGATCCAAACGTAAAAATTGATATTTTAACGCATCATCTTTAGCGATTTTTTGAGGATCCATAGCATTTTTGATCTCGCTATAAGTAGCATTATGCCATTTATGGTCATTACGCTGAACTTGTGGTAAAGCGCCATATGCATTTTGTTGAATTGCAGTAGCTTGATCTAATGTTCTATGTGTTTTAGCTTGCTTCACTAATTGTTTTTTAAGATCAGAATCTTTGATCCATACATATTTACCATTACTTAGTTTGCCGTAATACCAAGTTTTACCATTGATTACTTTACGTTGTGTCACTTGGAAAATTTGTTCATTATACGCTTTTAATGCCGTTGCTTTAGCTGAAGTAGGGCTATCGTAGTAAAAACCATTGTTACTATCAATAATAAACTCGTATTGATAGTCTTCAGTATTGTTGGCATCAGAATTTGCCACTAAATCATTTTTAGCAATCCAACCAGCTTTACCGTTTACAGTACCGAATAAGTATGTTGTATTACCGATAACTACAGATTTTGAAACTTTAAATGATTTATTAGCTAAGTCTTTATTATCTAAACGTTGTTGAGAAGTACCCCAAGCTACTGAATAAAGACCATTATTTTTACGATTAACAGTATAAGTACCTGATGTTTTTTGTTCAGAACTTGAGTTTTGAAGGTTTAAGTCTTTGACATTATACCAACCTAAAGGTGTTTTTTTAGATGTGCTTTGTAATAAGACATACGTATTATCACCAATAGTTCTTTCTTTAGAAACTTTGTAAGTTCTATTAGCATATTTAGTCGCATGTTTACCAACCTTATCGTATACAGTTGCACGAATACCACTATTATTTGGTTTGACTTGAGCAATTTTAGATACTGTCTGTGTTGTTGGTTGTGTATTAGTCGCTTTAGCTCGTGTCGCAATTCTTGTATTTACTTTAGGTGTTTGTTGAATGTCATTTGAATTAACCCAACCCCATACGTTATTTACAACGCCGTGAAGGTACGTTTCATTACCTACTTTAAGTTCATCGATAGCTTTTAATTGTTTACCGTTTGATGGAACTGATGCTTTTACCTGTTTAGTACTACCCCATGGCGTGTCATAAACATGTGCGTTACCTTTAACATTATAATAAGTAACATCAGTCTTAGTTGGTGTTGTAGACTGTACTTTTATTTCTGATGCAGGCACCCAACCACGTAATGTGCCGCCATTAAAGTCTGAGATTAAATAGTAGTCTTGATTATTTAAAGTCGCTTTTTTAGAAATCGAATATGTTTTGCCACCAATAGAAGCGTTTGGTTTAGCTGTTTTGTCATAAACAGTTGTATACGTACCTTTATTTTTCGCAGATACTTGACCTAAAGTATTTTTCACATTAGCAACACTAAATGTATTTTCTGCTTTAGGAGTAGAAGTCGCCGCTTTAGTTAAATCTGATAAGTAAGCTTGACTTACCCAACCATTAGTACCATTTACTGAACCATATAAATATGTTGCTTTACCAACTTGTTGAGATTTAGTTGCTTTGAAAGGTGATTTATTAGATTTAGAAACTGTTCCAGCAACTTGATTATAATTACCCCAAGGCACTGTATATAAAGTAGAACCAGATTTAATATTATATGATTTATTCAATTTAACAGGAGATTTAACAGTGTTATAAACCGTTTCGCCTTGTTTAACCCAACCATATAATTTACCACTATTGTAATCAGAAACTAAGTAATATTTATCTTTACCTAATGTTGCTGATTTAGTTACAGCTAACGTGTTATGGACTTGGTCTGTTGAATGTCCTTTGCTATCGTAAACAGTAGTGTAAACACCGCTATTGTTTGATTTGATTTGAGCTAAACCGCTATTAGATTTAACCGATAATTTAGAGTTAGTAGTCGTATTTGTGCTTCCACTATTACTACCTGAGCCTTTACCACTAGTTGAAGCACCGCTAGTAGATGTAGCGCCCCATGGAGCTACTTGACCAGTTTTAATTAAATATTTTTCATTAATTAAATCATACAATTCGTTATAGCTGTAATTATGAGATTGTAAGTATGCATGTGGGTCCGAATGATCCGTACCGCCTAGGTACTTACTAATAGCATAGTGTGTCCATACTGTACCTTGGCCGTCATTTTCAGCACTATTTGGTTTTAAATTATAGTATTGTAATTGAGTTGCTGCATAGTCAGCATAGTTGTTCATTGATTTAGCAAATGAAGCATAATCGTGAGTATGCACAATTTCTACATTAATGAAACGATTGTTTGCATATGGACCAGCACCCCAAGATAAATAATCAGTAGGGGCAGTTTCAATAATACGATTGCCATCTACAAAAGCATGTACAAAGGCAGAGTTATAATTATTCTTCATATAACTAATCTCGCCGTTAATATTCGAGTTATCATTAGCAGTATCATGTACTACAATACCTTCAGGTTTACCTACACCATTGCGGTAACCATATTTAGGGAAGTAAGACGAATAATCTTCTTCGATTCTTGGCGCTTGGAATTTATTAGCTCTAATATAGTTGTTAATAGATGAATTAACCTGTGGTTTATATTTTGGTAATGATGATGTTGTTGCATAACGGCTAACAGCGCGAACTGATGTACTAGGTCCGCCACCTTTACCACCTACAGCTCTAAAGCTAGTGCGACCTGTAGGTTTAGCAGAGCTAGCAGTTGAGCGTGTTGCGTAAGTTGATGCTGCACGGGTTGTTGGTGCTTGTTTTTCAACTTTAGCATTATGGTTAATTAGTTTTGAATCTACATTTGACTTAGCATGAGTTGTAGTATTCGTTGGCGCTTTTGCTGTTTCGTTAGTCATTGAGTTATTTTTAGACTCAGGTTTTGCATTATTATTATTAGTAGTAGTGACTGTTTCTGTGCGATTATCTTTTGATGAAGGAGCAATATGATTACTTTTCGCTACTGAAGTAGTAGCATTTGTAATTTCTTTACCTTGATTAGATGCGCGATCTTCATCATTATTTTGTGCTACAGTTGCTTGTTTATCATTTGATTTTGAAGTTGCGTTCGTTGTTGTATTTTTACTTTGAGATGTTTGTTGTTGATTCACTTTAGAATTATCATTTTCAGCTGAGAATGATTGAATATTTGACTGAGCTTTCTCTCCATTTTGCGCTGATGGAGTCGCTACAGATGCTTGCTCTTTATTAGTGTTAGTTTCAGACGCTTGAGTGTCTAAGTTAGCTTTATCTTGAGCATTATTATCACTAACTTCAGTGCTATCTTTTTTATCAGATTGAGCGTTGTACTGTGTAGAATTAGTTTCTACATCATTTTTATTTACTGTAGCTTCGTTTTGAGTAGAAGTACTTTCTAATTGATTAGTAGTTTGGCTACTCTTATCATTCGTATTTAACGTCGATTCATTAGATGCAGTAGTTTGATTATTGTCTATTACATGATTATCATTTGAATTATTAGCGTTTGAATTAGCAGTTGCCTCAGGTGTTTCATGTGAAGAGGTAATGCTATTTGAATTATTTAAATCATCTAGCTTAGCATCATATGATTTTGTATTTGAAGCAACATCTACTTTAACTTCTGAAGGGTGTTGGTACGTTTGGACGCCAGAAACATTTTGAGCTGAGTTACTTACTTCTTTTTTCGCTTGTTCAGCAGTTTTTATGTTTTCTTGATTGTCGATAATGTTCGTTGAATTGCTAGAGTTTTGGTTATTTTCTGCTGCATTTGCTTGATGAGTAGTGAAAGCAGCACCAAATAATGTTAGTGCAATCATCGAAGGCAATTTTAAATTGAATTTTTTAGTCATATTGTTACTCCTCGCTAATATTATTACAATTCTATTATAAAGGTTATTACGGAATGAGTACTTAATTTAACTGTATTGTAAACTAACTTTAATTTTTCTTACTAAAATTAAACAAATTACACATATACTAAAGTTGTTAAAGTATAAAGTATTTATATATTTAATAAAGTTGGACCATATATTTAAATTACTAAAGATTTCACTCCAAAGACAGAGTGTTAAATTACAAAAAGATTATGTAAAAAGAATATATTTGTGATTTAAATAGCTTTAAACATTTTGATATGCTTTATATTTTCTTCTAAAAAAATCTCGCCAGTAGGGGCATAACCTAACTTAGCATAAAAACCTTGTGCTTGCACTTGCGCATTTAAAATCAATTTATGGTAGCCTTTATCTTTAGCAAATTTTTCAATTTCTATCATAAGTGATTGGCCATAACCATTTTGTCTATATGTTTTTAATATAGCTACGCGTTCGACTTTTGCTCCATCTTCATAAGGACGAAAGCGTGCGCATGCGAAAGGATTATAATGGTTATCATAGCCAATAATATGAGTTGAATCTTCTTCATAAGAATCAAGCTCATTTTCAAGTGGTACACCTTGTTCTTTCACAAATACTTCTTCTCGTATCTTAAAACTTTCTGATAGCATATCTTTATTTTTAACTATTTCAAACATTTATTATTCCTCCTTAGTACTTTTAAACTTTAAAACACATCACTTTAATAAAAATATGAAATTATAATTTTCTTAATATTATAATCTAATAAAAGGAGTAGCGATATAATTCTAATACAATTTTTAACATCCGTTGTCTTATCCCCAACAAAGTTGACTAGAAATAAAAAAGTACAAATTGGATGTATCTTCAATTATTCAACTGCTACTAATCTAAACCCTATTCCTTTCAAGATTATTGCCAACACTATGCCATTATGGGGAGAATACTTAGAATAATAAAAAAATGATAATTTCTATATTGTTTCAATAGAAATTATCATTTTCATTTTAGTTCAAGACAATAATGCCAATTTTCTCATAGAGCAAAATTACTTGAATTTAAATTAATTATTTATTTCGTTCTTAAAATTATAAGGCTTCTTGTCTTACAATTGCGCAATACTGCCAAAAAATTCTGAGTTGCGCTATATTCCAATTATTCATCCCCATAGTAAATCCAGATGGTCTGAATAAATTAACATCCGTAACCTCTAGTGCAGCAGCAATTAAATATTGTAGTGGAACACTAATACTTTGCATTGTCTCAGTAATACCATTTTCATCGTAAACCCAAGAGAAAGGTAAATCTGATTCAAAGACATCGACTTTATTAAAAATTTCTGGTAGTGCCACAATATAGCATGCGCCACTTACAACTGGATTATTGGCATTTTCACCATAATATACTAATAATGCTTCATAATTCTCACGATGTTCATGGTTAACATAAAAGAACTCATTTCTAAATAACGCCATGTCTTGGCTATGAATGATTTGTTGCTCTAAAACGTTGAACATCCCATTAATGTTAGCAGCTTTTTCATATGTTTTACGTGACATTGAACGTGCTCCTTTCGCTTAGTATAACTGGTTAGATTAATATTGATTATTTATCATACTTGAATTGTTAAAGTCTGCGTTATTATTATATTGACTATTTTGATACTGTTCTGTATTAGTATTCCCTGTATCATTTTGATTAGTCTGATTTTCAGATGTGGTATTCGCATCGTTAGAGTTTGAAACATTTTCATCATTAGACTCGTCATTTTCATCTGTACTAGCTGAAGAATCATTTTGATTATGTTTTAAAAGTGATTGATCAAGTGGTGTTAACGGTACTAATGAACCGTAATGTTTAATCACTCGATGATCTAGATATTCATTCTTATCCTTTATTTTAGATAGTCCTAAATCAGAACGCAATATATTTGAATATTTCATAATACTGCTTACACTAGGATTATAGTAATAAATTTCATTTAAATAATCATTTTTACCTTTAAGCTGAGAAGTTTTAAATTCTATATCATCTGATAAATACATTGACGCTAATGACTTAATGTCATCAGTGCTTAAGTTATGTTTGGCGTTGTCGCCTACAATTTCTACTAGATTATCTAACTTATTATATGAATCTAAGCTTTTTGCTTTTTTGAAAAGGAGTTTAATTAAGTCCATTTGGCGTTCACCACGTTTAAGATCAGAGTCATGGTGACGTGTTCTTGCTACTGCTAATGCTTCATCTCCATTTAATTTTTGATAACCTTTCTTAATCTTAATTCTTCCGCTGTCATCTGTATTAGGTTCATTTAAGTTATAAGGTACATCATAATAAATACCACCAAGTTCATCTACGGCTTTAACAAATGCTTCCATATTAACGCGCACATAATAATCTACTGGCATATTAAGTGTAGCTTCTACCGAGTCCATAGCTGCAGTAGGACCACCATATGCATGAGCATGAGTAATCTTGTCGTAATAGCCAACCTTTGGAATATAGCTAATTGTATCTCGAGGAATACTTAACAATCGTATTTGACGTTTTTCCGGGCTAAATGTAGAAAGAATCATTGAATCAGTTCTTGAATGTTCTGTAGTTTGGCCATTCTCACGACGGCCTTCATTGTCATCAATTCCTAAAAATAAAATCGACACTGCATCTTTAGAAGGGTCAACTTTACCTTCTCTGATATTAGATTGACGCTTTGCATCAGATTTATCATATGATGCTTGCATCGCATTTTCAGAAGTATGGTATAAATTGATGATAAAAATTACAGGAATCACTATAAGAACTAGCGTTAATAACATCATAAAGTACTTTAAAAAACGGTTCATAGCTTGTGCTCCTATATTTAAAATATTGATTAGACTGTGAAATTTAAATAGAGTTTGAATTAAAATGTTTAGAATTTGAATATAAACGTTTAGGGTTCAAATGCGTCTATTTTAAAATATCATAATCGATTTTGTCGTAATGTGTAGTATCTATTAATTATTGTAGTTAACTCATAATTACAATTCGAAAGTACTATACTCTCATAGCCTTAAATTGTATTACTTTTTGTTAAAATACACAACTTTAATTCTAATACAAAGGGGGAGAGAATAAAATAGTACTAACTATGTATTTAAATATTTTAAAAATAATAAAAATATTACCTTTATCGTACTAAAGAATGATGTTTTATTTTTAAAATAGAGTATGATATTTAGAAGATGAATTCATTTATCATATATTATACAATATTTGATGAATAAAATTTATGAGTAGATAGAATAATAGAGAGCTCAATAAACTTTCTATTGTAAATTAAGAGGAAGCGCATGAAAAAAAGTAAATCTAAAATTTTAGCACTTGTGCTAGTGTTAATTGTAATTATATTATCAATTATTTTAGTTGGCGTTAAAGTTACTAATTATGTGAATAGAATAAATGGATATGATAAAGCGAATATAAATAAAACCTATCTTGAAAAGCGAAATAAATCTAACCATAAACCTAGTGATTTAAGAGAGGTTAAAGCTAATGATATCAATATCAAAAATGTCGATACTTATTTAAAGAATATTCAATTTAATGGTTCAGTAACTATTTTTAAAAATGGTCAGTTAATGTTAGATAAAGGGTGGGGCTACCAAAATATAAAGACTGGTAAAAAAATACTCCAAATACTATGTATCTAATTGGCTCGGCACAAAAATTTGCGACTGGACTTATATTGAAGAAACTTGAAATTGAACATAAGGTTAACATTAATGACGATGTTACTAAATACATACCGTGGTTTAAAACATCTGAACCAATAACGCTAAAAGATTTAATGTTGCATAGAAGCGGGTTATATAAATTCAAGGCTTCTCCTAAAACTAAAAGCCTAAATGGGGCAGTCCACGATATTCAATACAAAGGTATTAATGAACAATACTATCATAAACACTTTTATAATGATGCTAATTATCTTGTACTTGCTCAAGTTATTGAAGTAGTGACACATAAGTCTTATACGCAAAACTATTATGAACGAATTGGACAGCCTTATAAATTAGAACATAGTGCCTTCTTTAATGAAAAAGCTTATAAACATAATATGGCTACAGGATATAAAGTAATCAAAAACAAAATTAAGCAAACAAAACCTAATGTTTTAGATCAATATTATGGGGCTGGAAATTTATACATGACTACACATGATATGGCGAAATTAATAAATCATTTGCAACATAACAATATTTTTAATAAAACTATTACCACACCATTGCTTCAAGTGTTTGGAAATACCACTTATCCAGAAGCTTATCGTTATGGATTTTACGTTACACCACAATATGATCGTATTAACGGAGTATTTTTTGGCCAATCTTTTACTGTATATTTTAATCAACAATACATCGTAGTAGTGGCATCAAACAAAGTCGATAAGGCTAAAAGTTCAAATGAAAAAGTCATTTCGTATATTTATCATCACTTGCTTGGTCAACACGCATATATCAATTATTAAATTAAAAGTCGAGATTGGGACATATTTATTAGCTTTTACAGAGCGTATACTTACATGTTCAAATCTCGACTTTATTTAATAGATTAATTTAGTTAACGTTCACTTAATGATTCTAAAAATATATTGTTATAGTTATCGTTTAAACTAGCCATCACTACATTACAGTTTGGTGAGGTAGACTTGAAATCAACTACCGAAGCACCACGTGTTAAGCTATCTTGTAATTCAATTTGAACTTCAGCTTCTTTGGTTTCATAACTATTAGGCTCTAAAAGATATAGCATTGTAAACACATCATATAATTTTAGCCCCTTGTCAAAATCTTCTTCCCGATAATGTTGGAAAATTTTAAATAACATTGCGCTTGTGGTATTCAGATTTTCAAAAGTTGCTAGAAAATCATGGGTTAATAATGATTAACGCGCTAAATCTAAGCCAATCATCGTAATAGATAGCCCAGAGGTAAATATAATATGAGCTGCTTCGGGATCGCAATAAAAGTTAAATTCTGCAAGTGGAGTAACATTTCCACGACCTGTACTGCCACCCATTAAAATAATTTCTTTAATATACTGCTTCGTTTCAGGATAGGTGTTTAATAGTAGAGCGATATTAGTTAACGGACCTAAAGCAATTAAAGTTATAGGTTTTTTAGCATTTATCAAGGTATTACGCATGGCTTCTATAGCATGGATGGAAGATAAATTGTCAGTAGAAATAGAGGGGAAGTCATAACCATCCATACCACTTTCTCCATGCACATGGCTAGCTTCTCTTATAGGAGAAAGTAATGGCTTAGAGGCGCCTTTATGCACAGGGACTTCGCTATTAAAGAAAGCCTTTAATTTCAATGCATTTGCTGTGGTTTTATCAATATCAACATTACCATTAACAGTTGATATCATATGCACATCAAAGTAGGGGTGGTTGAGAGCCACACTAATCGCGGCTGCATCATCAATGCCAGGATCAGTATCAATTATGATAGGTAAAGTCATGTAATGTCCTCCTTTAAGAGTAAAAGCTTTATTAAATTATAGTTTATATCATTATAATAGCAAAATGAATAAAATAAAAAACCTGCATGAAACTGAAATTAGTTTCAATGCAGGTTTTTTAATTAAGGTCTTTATTGAATTATAAGTGGTGAGAGTGTCCACCTTGCATAACCCAATAAGTACCGATAACAGTTATTAAAGTGATGATAATCGCGAAAATAACTTTGAATGATTGTAAGCGACCATCTTTACCTTCAGTTAAGTGCATGAACATTAATAATTGAACTGCAGCTTGAATGAATGCAAAACCAAAAATAATTGTTGTTTTAGCTTGGAATGTCATGTTTGTATATAGAGTTACGAAAACTGCTAATAGCGTCAAGACGATTGAGGCAATAAAGCCAACTGTATGTTTTACGATTGTATTCATCCGCTATACACCATCCCTATCATATATACGGCAGTAAAGATGAAGATCCAAACAACATCTAAGAAGTGCCAGTATAAGCTAACAATGAATAATTTTGGAGCATTAAATTTATTTAATCCACGTGTAGCAACTTGGATTAATAAACAAATAATCCATACAATACCTAATGATACGTGGGCACCGTGAGTACCTAATAGGATGAAGAAACTAGACCAATATGATCCAATTTTAGGTGTTACACCTTCAGAAGCATAGTGTGCGAATTCATAAATTTCGAATCCTACGAACACTAAACCTAAAAGAACTGTAAGAATCATCCAAATCATCATTAAATTTTGCTTTTCTTTACGCATGTAATAAATTGCAATACCACATGTGTAAGAACTAATTAATAAGGCAAATGTCATAATTAAAACAAGTGGTAACTCGAATAATTCTGTAGTCATTTTGCCTGAGTAATCGCCACCATGTTGCAACGTTAATAACGTTGCGAACAGGGTACCAAATAATGCAAATTCGGCTGTAAGGAAAATCCAAAAGCCAAGTTTGTTTAATTGACCTTCATGCGTACGTGAATCAATAGTATTTGTATCATGACTCATGACTTACAGCCTCCCTTTCTTTAATACGAGCTTCTCTTAAACGAGCTTCATTTTCTGCAACTTCAGAAGCAGGGATATGATAACCATGATCTTGAACGAAACTTTGATAGATTAATGATCCAAAGATGCCGGCTAGGCAAACTAAGAATGGAATAATTGATTCAAAGATTAAGAAGAAACCACCAAGTAACATGAATATACCCATGAAGACACCAGTATGTGTATTGTTAGGCATATGAATGTCTTTGTAATTGTGGTTATCTAAGAAGTGACGACCATGTTCTTTCATATCAACAAATGTGTCGTAGTCATTCCAATCTGGTGAAATAGCGAAGTTGTATTTAGGTGGAATTGCTGAAGCAGTTGACCACTCTAAAGTACGTCCTAAGCCATCCCAGTTATCTCCAGTAGCTTCACGTGGAGCTTTGATATGACTGTAAACAATGCTTGCTACTAAGAATAGGAAGCCAAGTCCCATTAATAATGCACCAATAGTTGAAATAACGTTTAGTAACCACCAACCGTCTGATGGCATGTAAGTGTATAAACGACGAGGCATACCGTCTAATCCAAGAACGAATTGTGGTAAGAAACATACGTTAAATCCAATCATGAATAACCAGAAAGCCCAAGCGTTTAATTTTTCATTTAATTTATAACCCATCATCTTAGGATACCAGAAGATTAAACCTGCTAGACAGGCAAATACTACACCAGTAACCAATGTATAGTGGAAGTGAGCTACTAAGAAATAAGTGTTGTGATATTGGTAGTCAGCTGATGCCATCGCTAACATTACACCTGTAACCCCACCTAATAGGAAGTTAGGGATAAAGGCTAATGAGAATAGCATAGGTGACTCGAAAGTAATACGTCCTTTGTACAATGTTAATAACCAGTTAAATAATTTAACTCCGGTAGGTACACCGATTAACATTGTTGAGATAGAGAAGAATGAGTTAATTAATGCACCATTACCCATTGTGAAGAAATGGTGAACCCAAACTAAGAAACTTAAGAATGCGATACCAGCAGTTGCCCATACCATACTTTGGTGTCCGAATAGACGTTTACGAGCAAATGTTGGAATAATTTCTGAATAAATACCAAATGCAGGCAAGATAACGATATATACTTCAGGGTGCCCCCATACCCAGAAGAAGTTTGCCCATAGCATTGGCATACCACCGTCTGCTACTGTAAAGAAATGAGTACCGAATACTCTATCAGCTGTCATTAATGCAAGAACAACTGTGAATACTGGGAATGCAAGAATTACAATTAAAGTAGTAATAAATGTTGTTACAGTAAACATTGGCATTTGCATAAATTTCATTGTCGGCGTTTTACATCTAAGTATTGTTACAAAGAAGTTGATACCAGTCATTAAGGTACCAATACCGGAAATCTGAATTGCGACTAAGTAATAGTTAACTCCTGGTCCAGGACTGAATTCACCAGCTAATGGTGCATAGTTTGTCCAACCAGCTGCTGGTGATCCACCAACGATGAATGATAGGTTGAATAAAACCATACCAACAAAGAATAACCAGAAGCTAATGTTATTCATTACTGGGAATGCCACATCTCGAGCCCCAATTTGTAATGGAACAACTACGTTCCACAAACCAAAAACGAAAGGCATAGCCATAAAGATAATCATGATAACGCCATGTGTACTAAATACTTCGTTGTAGTGGTTTGCTTCTAAGAATGTATTATCTGGAATAGATAATTGAGTACGAAGCATTAATGCATCGATACCACCACGAACAAACATTAGTACCGCACAAATTAAGTACATTAAACCGATTTTTTTATGGTCTACGGATGTGAACCATTCTTTATAAAGATATTTCCATAATTTGAAATAAGAAATTACTGCGATAAGTCCGATAACTAAGAATGGAGCAGCAATTTGAGATGCTGTTATCATCCAGTTACCCTTAACGAGCAATTGATCCCATGGAAAATTCATTAATGTCCACCTCCATGATCATTATTTGCTTTGCTTTGAAGCTTAGACGCATTTTCGTCTTTTGCTTCTTTACTGATTTTTTGCATTTCCTCAGAATTGTGTTTTTCTTCTTTCTTGAATTCACTGTTATAAGGGTCGTTGTTGCCTAAAATCATTGGCTTCATACCGTGACGCTCGTAGTTAGCGTTAGTAATGTGAACCTTACGAGCTGGTTTCTGAGGTTTATCAGTAACATCTTTGTATAAATCTTTTTCAGCTACAAAGTTAGGATCTTTTTGAACATAATTATAACGTTTGTAAGCGTAGAAGATATACTCTGGATCAGCTGCAGGGTCAACGAATGCCATGTGTGTACCACTAAATGTTAATTCTTTATTTGGTGTACTTGGTAAGAGTTGTTTATCAAACTCGTCTTGGCTAATAGTTTTTTTACTTTCAGCATCTTTAACCCAAGATTTGAAATCACTGTCACTTACAGAGTTAACTTTAAATGTTTGGCGAGCAAAACCTTCACCGTTAAAGTTAGAGTTACGTCCTCTGAAAGTACCTGTTTCATTGGCTTGTAATGTCCAATTCATTGTCATGCCAGTCATGGCATATTTTTGACCACCTAATTGTGGAATCCAGAAACTTGTCATCGTATCCATAGATTGTAATTTAAATACAACTGGACGATTTTTTGGAATAGTTAAAGTATTAACTGTTTCAATTTTTTCATCTGGATAAGCAAAGAACCATTTGTATCCAGCACTTACTGCATAGACAACTAGTGGATCTTCTTTACTTTCAGGTGGTTTCTCATAATCGTATAACGTTTTAACTGTTGGAATAGCTAAAGCGATTACGATGATGATAGGTACCACAAACCAAATAGTTTCTATTAAAGAATTGTGGTGCATCTTACCAGATTCGCTATTTTTATTATAGCTATATTTAAAAATAAAAACTGCGAACATAGTAAGTACAACAGCAACAATAACAAGCATGAAGATGATTGAATAGATAATCAAGAACTTCTGACTGCTTGCTACTGGCCCTTTTGCATTGAATACTTCTACGTTTGAACAGCCACTAAGTAAAATTAGCGTACCGAACATTAGAAGCAAAGACTTGAATTTTGACACTTTTTTGACCTCCTAATACTACAAATGTAGGGCTTACCACTAATTTTAGTTTATTACGCAATATTTACAAGTACTTATCGAAAAAAAATTATATTAATAAATAGGAAAAAACTAATAACAATAGGAATGACGGGGAGTGTAAGATTTGTTAAGATTATGTGTCTATTTTGTGAAAAATGACAAAATTAAAGGTAATAAGCATATAGTTGAGAAGCGTTATCATTTTCACTGTTTTCAAGGGTTTTAAATGCAAAAAAGACAAGATAATTATTATCTCGTCTTTTAAACATTTTATTTATTTGACTTCTATATATCGAGTAGAAGTTTCTTTAGCACCATCTGAATCAATGACATTATATTTAACTTTATATTTACCAACTTTAGATGTGTCGACATGACCGTCTATAGTAATTTTATGAGTTAAATCGCCATCTTCTTTATCATATGCACTAATTCCATTTAATAAATTGTATTTTTGACCTTTTTCTATCACAATATCATTTACACCTTTAAGTTCAGGAGTGTGGTTAGATGTAGCTTCTGCACTTAGATTAGGGGTAACAAGAGTTGCGGAGACTCCGAGCGCTGAAAGAGACTGTATTAGTTTATTCATTACGTTAACCTCCGAAAATTTAAATCATTGAATCATTTAATTAAACTATACGTTAATCTTTGAATTAATACATCATACTATAGTCCTAATATATCGCATAATTTCAGAAATTTAAATAATATAAAGTAAAATATATATTAAGATTATGTAAATTGAACTTTCTGTGAATTTTTTTACAAAATATATCTAGTTTTTTTAAGAGAGATTATAATGAAATAATAGTTAATTTGAAATTTATAACTAACGGGAGTGGTTCAAGTGTTAAATGAACAAGAAAAAGGCATTATTAAAGAAACGGTGCCAGTATTACAAGAAAAAGGGACTGAAATAACGTCTTATTTTTATAAAAGAATGTTTCAACAACATCCTGAGTTGAAAAATATGTTTAACCAAACAAACCAACAAAAAGGATTTCAATCAACTGCTTTAGCTCAAAGTGTTTTAGCGGCAGCAGTGAACATTGACAATCTTGGTAATATACTACCAGTAGTTAAAGAAATTGCTTATAAACACTGTGCATTACAAGTACCACCTGCAGGTTATGACATAGTGGGGGAAAATTTAATTGAAGCAATTAAAGCTGTAGTAGGTTTAGAAGACGATCATCCAATAATCCAAACTTGGAAAAAAGCATATCAAGAAATTGCTGATGTATTTATCCAAGTAGAAAAAGACATTTATAGCAATATGCTTTGGGATGGTTTCCAACCTTTTAAAATTGAAAAAATTGAAAAATTATCTTCAAATATTAAAGCATTTACCGTTATTTCAGATAAATATGATTTAAGTCAATTTACACCTGGGGAATATATTACTGTAGACGTTAGTAGTGAGAAAATGCCATATCGTGCTAAAAGACACTATTCAATCGTAAGTGGGGACACTACACACCTAACATTTGCAGTTAAAAGAGATGTAACAACGGATCATGAAGGAGAAGTATCTACTATCCTACATGATGAGTTAAATGAGGGTGATGATATTAACTTATCAGCTCCAGTTGGTCCATTCGCTGTGGCTAATCTTGAGCATCCACAATTATTCATCGGTGCCGGAATTGGCGTTACTCCGCTTATATCTATGTTTAATCAAGCAACAGAAAAAGGAAGCGCTGCACAATTTATTCAAGTAACTGGAGATGTGAATGACACGCCGTTTACTTCTTATTTGAAAGATATTAACCAAAAATCTAACAAAGTTGATTATAAATTATATGATAGAGCGGCTAATGGCTATTTAACTAAAGAATATCTTGCTGACTTTATTAAAAATGATACAGAAATATATGTATGTGGCGGAGCAAAATTCTTACAATCAGTTATCGAAGTACTTAAAGATATGGATATCGATCAAAGTCATATTCATTATGAAACATTTGTACCTAAATTAAGTGTAACAGTGTAAAATAATAGATTATAAATAATCTTTGCAGATAGGACGTTTAATGAGCCTATTACACGATAAAATAATTTTTAATTTATATGTTATAGAAAAAGCTTCAATGATTTCACATTTGTAATCATTGAAGCTTTATAAATTTAAATTCTAAAATTCTAATTATTATTGATAATTAATCAATTATTCGATTCCACGACGCATTTTTTCAGCTAATAACGTATTGTTTAAAACCATTGTAATAGTTAATGGACCAACGCCGCCTGGAACTGGTGTAATAGCACCCGCAACTTCTTTTACCTCTTCGTATTCAACATCGCCTTTTAATTTACCATTTTCATCTGGAGTATTACCAACGTCTACAATAACCGCGCCTTCTTTAACATCGTCTTTAGTTACAAGACCAGGTTGTCCTACTGCGCTTACGATAACGTCAGCATCTTTTAAATGACTGTGCATATCTTTAGTACGTGAGTGTAAAATTGTAACTGTAGCATTTGCTTGTAATAACAATTTAGATACTGGTTGACCGACAATATGACTACGTCCGATAACTACAGCATTTTTCCCTTCTAAATCGATATCAGCATGTTTTAAGATTTCCATGATGCCTAATGGTGTACATGGAACAAAAGTTTGTTCATCGATATATAATTTACCAATATTTGAAGGATGGAAACCATCGACATCTTTTTCAGGATTGATAGCTTCTAAGATTTTTTGTTCACTTACTTGTTTAGGAAGTGGTACTTGAACTAAAATACCGCTTACTGAATCGTCATTGTTTAAACGTTCTAATTCTTTAAGTACATCTTCTTCTGAAGTATCTTCGTCTAAATGAACAATTTCAGAAATCATACCGATTTTTTCAGCAGCTTTCTTTTTAGAATTAACGTAACTTTGGCTAGCGCCGTCGTTACCAACTAAAATAACTGATAATTTAGGTTTATACCCTTTTTCTTTTAAAGACTCAACTTGATCTTGCAATCCTTGTCTATAGTCCTTAGAAATTTGTTTCCCATCTAAAATTTTTGCAACCACAAAAAATTCCTCCTTGTTTGTTTAATCATAACTATAGCTTAACTTTAAACCTTTCAATGCGTCAATTATTTATCAAAAGACGTAAATTAGAACAAAAAATATAGATAAAGTTCGATTTTTAATTGAAAAAGCGTTTAAGGATTGTTATGCTATATCTGTAATATACAACTAATCGTATCTAAATTTCAAACTTTTGAAAGGGTGTACAAAGTGAAAGTAGCAGTCATTATGGGCAGTTCCTCAGACTGGAAGATAATGCAAGAGAGTTGCAAGATGTTAGAACAATTCGAAATTCCGTATGATAAGAAAGTTGTGTCAGCACATCGTACGCCAAAATTAATGTTCGACTTTGCAAGCGAAGCTCATGCAAATGGGTATGATCTAATTATTGCTGGAGCTGGTGGCGCAGCACATTTGCCTGGCATGGTAGCTTCATTGACAACTTTACCTGTGATTGGTGTTCCAATCGAATCTAAAAGTTTAAAAGGACTAGATTCATTATTATCAATTGTTCAAATGCCTGGCGGAATCCCGGTTGCAACAACTGCGATTGGTACTGCAGGAGCTAAAAATGCAGGCATTCTAGCAGCTAGAATTTTAAGCATAAGTAATGAATCAGTTCGTAAGAATTTAGAATATTATGAACAGTCACTTTCAGATAAAGTAGGTGAAATGCAAAATGAACTTCAATAAGCTAAAGTTCGGTGACACAGTAGGCATAATTGGTGGAGGTCAATTGGGTAAAATGATGGCACAATCCGCTCAGAAAATGGGATTTAAAGTAATATGTTTAGATCCAAACCCGGACAGCCCATGTAGACCGCTAGCAAATACCTTTATTGTTGCTAACTATGACGATGAACATGCGCTTCAAGAACTTGGCGAAAAATCAGATGTGATTACGTACGAATTTGAAAATATTTCGGCAACTCAATTGGAACATTTAACTCAACAATATAATATCCCTCAAGGTTATCAAGCAATTCAATTATTGCAAGACCGTCTTACTGAAAAACAAACTTTAGAACAAGCGGGTTCTAAAATCGTTCCTTTTTTGTCAGTACAACATGAAGACGATTTAAATCAAGCTATTCATCAGCTTGGCTATCCTTTTATTATTAAAACACGTTTTGGTGGTTATGATGGTAAAGGACAAATCTTAGTTAAAGATGAAACTTTTATTGAGGAAGCTAAAGAGCTTATCACACATCAAGAATGCGTTGCTGAACGCTATCTTGATATTGATAAAGAGGTTTCTTTAACAGTGACCATTGGTAACCATAATCAAATTACTTATTTCCCTCTACAAGAAAATGAACATCGTAACCAAATCTTATTTAAAACGATTGTTCCTGCTAGAAGTGACAAGGAAAGAGAAGCAAGAGAAGAAGTTAATAAAATTATTGAGAAGGTACACTTCGTAGGTACTTTCACAGTAGAATTCTTCATTGATAAAGCTAATCATTTATTTGTGAATGAAATTGCGCCGAGACCTCATAATTCAGGGCACTATTCAATAGAAGCTTGTGATTATTCTCAATTCGATACACATATTCTTGCGGTAACTGGTCAAGCATTGCCGCATTCAATTGAAATTTTAAAGCCTGCCGTTATGATGAATCTACTTGGACGAGATTTAGATTTATTAGAAGAAGAGTTTGGTAATCATCCCGAATGGCATGTTCATATTTATGGTAAACCTGAACGTAAGCCAGATCGCAAAATGGGGCATATGACGATTTTAACTAATGATGTTAACGCAACTGAAGACGAAATGCTAAAGCAATTTGAAGGGAGAGAATAATAAATGTCTCTATTATACGAAGGTAAAGCTAAAAGAATCTTTTCGACTGATACACCACATCAATTAAGAGTTGAATATAAAGATGAAGTTACTGCGGGAAACGGTGCTAAGAAAGATAAAATGGAAGGTAAGGGTCGATTAAATAATCAAATCACCTCCATTATATTTGATTACTTAGCTAAAAATGACATAGATAGTCATTTTGTTAAACAACTTTCTGATACAGAACAATTAGTTGAAAGAGTAAAGATAATTCCATTAGAGGTTGTAGTTAGAAATATTGCTACAGGTTCAATTACAAAACGCTTAGGTCTTGAAAAGGGCAAACAATTTGAAGCGCCACTAGTAGAATTCTTCTATAAAAATGATGATTTAAATGATCCATTAATTACTGACGATCATATAAAACTTTTGAATATCGCTAATGATAAAGAGATAGAAACATTAAAATCAATGGCTAAAGATATTAATCGAGTATTGATTCAATTAATGGATGAAATGGAATTACGATTAGTTGATTTCAAAGTTGAATTTGGTAAAACGCAAGATGGCAAAATCTTATTGGCAGATGAAATTTCACCTGATACATGTCGTATTTGGGATAAATATTCAGATACTAACTTTGATAAAGATGTCTACAGAAATGATACTGGTTCACTTATTGACACATATCAAACATTTTTAAATAAATTGGAGGATCTTAAATAATGAAAACGATTGAATTACACATCACTTTACAACCACAGGTGTTAGATACTCAAGGACAAGCATTAAACCGTGCTGTACATGACTTAGGCTATAAACAAGTGAATGACATTAGAGTTGGAAAGGTGCTATATATGACAGTAGACGAACCAACAGATGAAGCGGTTAATAACATTGTAACTACACTAAGTGAAAAATTATTCGCTAACACAGTGATTGAGGAATATAGTTATAAAATCGTTGATGAAAAGGAGAATGCATAAAATGAAATTTGCAGTTCTCGTATTTCCAGGTTCCAATTGCGATAGGGATATGTATAATGCAGCAATTAAATCAGGCGCTGATGCAGAATATGTAGATTATCGAGAAACATCTTTAGAAGGTTTCGATGGCGTGTTAATTCCAGGTGGTTTCTCGTTTGGAGATTACTTGCGTTCAGGTGCAATGGCAAGCGTCGCTCCAATTATTAACGAGGTAAAACGTCTTGCTAAGGAAGGTAAACCAGTACTAGGTGTATGTAATGGATTCCAAATTTTAACAGAAATAGGTTTGTTACCAGGGGCTTTACTTCATAATGATACGCATTTATTCATTAGCAGAAATGAAAGTCTAAAAATTGCCAATAATCAAACTCCTTTTACCAATTTATATGGGGAAAATGAAATTGTTATCTATCCAGTAGCACATGGCGAAGGGCATTACTATTGTACAGACGAAATTTATAATGAATTAGTTGAAAATAATCAAATTATTTTAACGTATGAAGATAACCCAAATGGCTCACATGAGCATATTGCCGGAATTGTAAACAAAGAAGGGAATGTGTGTGGCATGATGCCTCATCCAGAAAGAGCACTTGAAACAATTCTTGGCACAGATAGTGGCGTGAAATTATTCGAAGCAATGGTTAATAGTTGGAGGGAACAAAATGTCTAAGTTTATCGAACCTAGTATTGAAGAAATTAAACTTGAAAAATTATATCAAGATATGGGTTTAAGCGATGCAGAATATGAGAAAGTATGTACGATTTTAGGAAGAGAACCTAACTTTACAGAAGTAGGTATCTTCTCAGTAATGTGGAGTGAGCATTGTTCTTACAAACATTCTAAACCTTTCTTAAAACAATTCCCTACAACCGGCGAACACGTCTTAATGGGTCCAGGTGAAGGGGCTGGTGTAGTTGATATTGGCGATGAACAAGCCGTAGTATTCAAAGTAGAATCGCACAATCATCCTTCTGCAATCGAACCCTACCAAGGTGCTGCAACGGGTGTAGGTGGCATTATTAGAGATATCGTTTCAATCGGGGCAAGACCTATTAACTTATTAAATAGTCTTCGCTTTGGTGAATTATCGAAAAAACAAAATCAACGTTTACTTAGAGGTGTCGTACGTGGTATCGGTGGCTATGGTAATTGTATCGGTATTCCAACCACTGCGGGTGAAATTGAATTTGATGATCGTTATGACGGTAACCCATTAGTTAATGCGATGTGTGTAGGCGTTATTGATCACGATATGATTCAAAAAGGTACGGCGAAAGGTGAAGGCAACTCAGTTATTTACGTAGGATTAAAAACAGGCCGTGACGGTATCCATGGCGCAACCTTTGCTTCGGAAGAATTAACTGAAGAAAGTGAAAGTAAACGTCCATCAGTTCAAATTGGTGACCCGTTCGTTGGTAAGAAATTAATGGAAGCTACTTTAGAAGCAATTACGTTTGAAGAATTAGTTGGTATTCAAGATATGGGTGCTGCAGGTTTAACATCATCTTCATCAGAAATGGCAGCTAAAGGTGGTAGTGGACTTGTCTTACATTTAGATCAAGTTCCAACACGTGAACCAGGTATTTCTCCATATGAGATGATGCTATCAGAAACACAAGAAAGAATGTTGCTTGTCGTTGAAAAAGGTACTGAACAAAAATTCTTAGACTTATTTGAAAAACACGAATTAGATAGTGCCGTTATTGGTGAAGTTACGAATACTGACCGCTTCGTGCTTAAATATGAAGACGAAACCTTTGCGGATATACCAGTTCAATCTTTAGCAGATGAAGCACCTGTATATGTACTTGAAGGTGAAGATAAAGAATATAATACTTCTAAAAATGATTACTCATCCATTGATGTTCAAGATGTGTTTGAAAAATTATTAATACACCCAACAATAGCTTCTAAACACTATCTATATGAACAATATGATCAACAAGTAGGAGCTAATACAATCATTAAACCAGGTTTACAATCATCAGTCGTACGTGTCGAAGGTACAAACAAAGCGATTGCCTCTACGATTGATGGCGAAGCACGTTATGTTTATAACCAACCATACGAAGGTGGAAAAACGGTCGTTGCTGAAGCCTATCGCAATCTCATAGCAGTAGGTGCCACACCACTTGCGATGACTGACTGTTTAAATTATGGTTCTCCAGAGAAAAAAGAAATTTATCAACAGTTAATAGATTCGACTAAAGGAATGTCAGAAGCATGTGAAGTGCTTAAAACACCAGTAGTTTCAGGTAACGTTTCTTTGTATAACGAAACACGCGGCACATCAATATTTCCAACCCCAGTTGTCGGTATGGTAGGACTAATTGAAGATATTAATTATTTAAATGATTTCCATCCTAAAGCAGGGCATAAGTTATATTTAGTTGGCGAAACTAGAGATGACTTTGGAGGAAGTCAAATAGAGAAATTATTATATAACAATGTGAATCATGAGTTTGAAGCGATTGATTTAAGTGATGAAGTAGCCAAAGGTGAAGCGGTTAAAGCAGCTATTAGAAATGGCGTAGCCTCACATGTGCAAACAGTAGGTAAAGGCGGTTTATTAATTACATTAGCACGTATTAGTGCGCACTATAGCCTTGGCATAGAAGCACAATTAAACCTTTCAAATGCCC
Source organism: Staphylococcus devriesei (assembly GCF_002902625.1). Classification (GTDB taxonomy): domain Bacteria; phylum Bacillota; class Bacilli; order Staphylococcales; family Staphylococcaceae; genus Staphylococcus; species Staphylococcus devriesei. The sequence goes on along the minus strand of NZ_PPRG01000043.1, from coordinate 43,382 downwards.
AACTATTCAGTGAGACTCAAGGACGTTATATTATTGCGGTAAAAGAAGGACAAACCTTAGATATCGATAACGCGATTGAAATTGGTCAGTTAACAGACGTAGATGAGTTTAAAGTTACCAATGCCCAAACTACTATTACGGAAAAAGTCTCAGACATTAAAGAACATTGGGAAGGAGCAATTGCGCAATGTTTGACTACAGTGGATTAAACGAAGAATGTGGCGTTTTTGGAATCTGGAATCACGCTGAAGCAGCCCAACTTACTTACATGGGACTTCATAGCTTACAACATCGTGGCCAAGAAGGCGCAGGTATTGTCGTGTCAGACGGGGAAAGATTAAAGGGAGAGCGCGGTCTTGGATTACTAACTGAAGCAATTAAAGAAGTCCAAATGGAACGACTTAAAATTGGTCATAACGCTATTGGACATGTTCGTTACGCAACTTCAGGTAATAAAGGTATCGAGAATATTCAACCTTTCCTATATCACTTTTACGATATGAGCGTTGCCATTTGTCATAACGGAAACTTAATTAATGCTAAATCATTACGCCAATATTTGGAAAAACATGGAGCCATTTTCCACTCATCTTCAGATACTGAAGTTATTATGCACTTAATTCGTCGTAGCAAAGCGCCAACATTTGAAGAAGCCTTAAAAGAAAGTTTGAGACAAATTAAAGGTGGCTTTACATTTGCTATATTAACTAAAGATGCTTTATATGGCGCGGTAGATCCTAATGCTATTCGTCCTTTAGTAGTCGGTAAAATGCAAGATGGCACTTACATCTTAGCAAGTGAAACATGTGCTATAGATGTATTAGGTGCTGAATATGTCCAAGATATTCATGCGGGCGAATACGTCGTTATTAATAACAATGGAATAGAAGTTAAATCATATACAAGTCAAACAAATACAGCTATATCAGCTATGGAATATATATACTTTGCACGACCTGACTCTACTATTGCTGGGAAAAATGTGCACGCCGTGCGTAAAGCTTCAGGTAAAAAGTTAGCGCAAGAAAGCCCAGCCAAAGCTGATATGGTTATTGGCGTACCTAATTCTTCTTTATCTGCCGCTAGTGGCTATGCAGAAGAAATTAAACTGCCTTATGAGATGGGATTAGTAAAAAACCAATATGTGGCGCGAACATTTATACAACCAACACAAGAATTACGTGAACAAGGAGTACGCGTGAAATTATCTGCTGTTAAAGATATCGTGGACGGAAAAAATATTATCTTAGTGGATGATTCAATTGTACGTGGAACTACAAGCAAGCGTATCGTTAGAATGTTAAAAGATTCTGGCGCCAAAGAAGTTCACGTACGTATCGCTTCCCCAGAATTCATGTTCCCAAGTTTTTATGGTATAGACGTTTCCACGACTGCAGAACTTATTTCTGCAAGTAAATCGCCAGAAGAAATTTGCGATTATATTGGGGCAGATTCATTAGCCTATTTAAGTGTGGAAGGATTAATCGAATCAATTGGTTTAGATTATGATTCGCCTTATAGCGGGTTATGTGTAGAAAGCTTTACTGGTGACTATCCAGCAGGCCTATTTGATTATGAAGAAAATTATTATAAAAATTTAAGTCAACGTCAAAAAGATTATATCGAGAATCACAAACACTACTTTGATAGAGAGGGTAATATCCATGTCTAAAGCTTATGAACAATCAGGTGTTGATATTCACGCAGGTTACGAAGCAGTTGAAAGAATGTCTAGTCACGTACAACGCACAATGCGCAAAGAAGTATTAGGTGGGTTAGGTGGCTTTGGTGCGACATTTGATTTGTCACAACTTAATATGACTGCGCCAGTCCTTGTTTCAGGCACAGATGGCGTAGGTACTAAATTAAAACTCGCTATCGATCATGATAAACACGATACAATTGGCATTGATGCCGTTGCAATGTGCGTTAACGATATACTTACTACTGGCGCTGAACCATTATATTTCTTAGATTACATTGCTACTAATAAAGTGGTTCCAGAAGTTATTGAACAGATTGTTAAAGGTATTAGTGATGGTTGTGAAGAAACTAACACAGCTCTTATTGGTGGAGAAACGGCTGAAATGGGCGAAATGTATCATGAAGGCGAATACGACTTAGCTGGATTTGCGGTAGGAGCCGTTGAGAAAGCAGATTATATTGATGGTTCAGCTATTGAAGAAGGTCAAGCTATCATTGGACTCGCTTCAAACGGTATTCATTCCAACGGTTACAGCCTAGTCCGTAAATTGATTAAAGAATCTGGTATTAATTTAAATGAAACTTTCGATGGTAGTACTTATTTAGAGACATTTTTAGCTCCAACCCAATTATATGTTAAGCCTATTCTTGCTTTGAAAAAGGCTGTCCAAATTAAAGGCATGAACCATATTACTGGAGGGGGATTCTACGAGAATATTCCACGTGGCTTACCTGAAGGTTTAACAGCGAAGATTAACATACAATCATTCCCAACACCAAAAGTCTTCGATTGGTTACAACAACAAGCTCGAATACAAATAGATGAAATGTATAACGTCTTTAATATGGGGATTGGCTATACAGTTATTGTAGAACAAAAAGATGTGGAACAAGCAATCGAAATCTTGAAGCAACAAGGCATCTCAGCTTATAAAATTGGTGACGTTATAGCTAACCAAGACAAACCTATTATCTTAGAGGGGGTAGAATAGTGGCTAAAGTAGCTATCTTCGCTTCTGGTTCGGGCAGTAATTTTGAAAATATTGTACAACGTGCCGATAAAGGTGAACTTAATAATATTGAGATTACTGCATTATATACAGACCATCATGATGCATATTGTATTGAGCGTGCTAAAAAATTAAAGGTTGCGGTTCATATAAATGAGCCAAAAGACTTCGCCTCTAAAGCTGAATACGAACGTCGCTTAATTCAATTGTTAGAGCTTGATGAGGTTGAGTGGATTATATTAGCTGGTTATATGAGATTAATTGGACCTGACTTACTTGATGCTTACGAAGGTAAAATTTTAAATATCCACCCATCATTATTGCCAAAATATAAGGGGAAAGATGCGATTGGACAAGCATTTAATAGTGGCGATAATATAACTGGGTCAACTGTTCATTATGTTGATAGTGGGATGGATACGGGAGAAATAATTGAACAACGACAATGTGAAATTAAAGAGGACGATACTAAAGAAGATTTGGAAGACCGTGTAAAACATTTAGAATACGAACTTTATCCTAGTGTGGTAGCTAAGATTATTAAATAAGGAGTTAAGTTAATCATGAAAAAAGCAATTTTAAGTGTCTCAAACAAAAGTGGAATAGTAGAATTTGCTAAGTCATTAAGCAACTTAAACTATGAATTATATTCAACTGGCGGAACGAAACGTGCTTTAGAAGAAGCGGCTGTACCTGTCAAATCTGTTTCTGATTTAACTCAATTTCCTGAAATCATGGACGGACGCGTAAAAACGTTACATCCTGCTGTACATGGTGGTATCTTGGCTGATCGTAGTAAACCTGAACATCTTGAGCAGTTATCAGAACATCATATTGATTTAATCGATATGGTCGTCGTAAACTTATATCCTTTTCAAAAAACAGTGGCTAATCCAGATGTTACAGAAGAAGATGCTATTGAAAATATTGATATCGGTGGGCCTACTATGTTACGTGCAGCAGCTAAAAACTTCAAACACGTCACTACAGTAGTACATCCGGCTGATTATAATGAAGTAATTGAACGTATTAAAGAAGACAGTTTAGATGAAGACTATCGCAAGGAATTAATGATTAAAGTCTTTGAGCATACAAAAGAATATGATCATGCGATTGTTAGCTTCTTTAAAGGAGATAGTGAACAATTAAGATATGGGGAGAATCCTCAACAATCAGCTCGTTTTGTGCGTACATCTAAAAGTAAGCATACGATTGCTGGAGCAAAACAATTACATGGTAAAGCACTAAGTTATAACAATATTAAGGATGCCGACTCGGCGCTTACTTTAGTGAAGAAGTTTGATGAAGCGGCTGCTGTAGCAGTTAAGCACATGAATCCATGTGGTGTTGGTATAGGTAAAAATATTGAAATTGCCTTTAAAAATGCTTATGACGCTGATAATCAGTCTATTTTTGGAGGCATCATTGCTGTAAACAGAACTGTCACTCGTGAATTAGCTGAAACGTTACATTCAATCTTTTTAGAAGTAGTTATTGCCCCAAGATTTACTGATGAAGCATTAGACATTTTAACGAAAAAGAAAAATATCCGTTTATTAGAAATTGATATGACTGTTGATAAACGTGAAGAAGAATTTGTATCTGTCTCAGGTGGTTATTTAGTCCAAGATAAAGATAATTATGAAGTTGCTAAAGAAGAGATGCAGGTAGTGACTGAAGTTGAACCAACTGATGACCAATGGGAAGCTATGCTGTTAGGGTGGAAAGTAATTCCCTCTGTGAAAAGTAATGCGGTCATCTTGAGTAATCATAAACAAACGGTGGGAATTGGTGCAGGACAAATGAACCGTGTAGGCGCTGCAAAAATTGCATTAGAAAGAGCAATTGAAATCAATGATAATGTCGCATTAATCTCAGATGGATTTTTCCCAATGGGGGATACTGTCGAATTAGCTGCAGAACATGGTATTAAAGCCATTATTCAACCTGGTGGTTCTATTAAAGATCAAGAATCTATAGATATGGCAAATAAGTATGGCATCGCTATGGTAACGACAGGTATGCGTCACTTTAAACACTAACTATTAAAGCTATTGATAATGAAAGGGGTATTTTGAATGAAAGTATTAGTTATTGGCGCTGGTGGTCGAGAGCATGCATTAGTTTCTAAATTGAGTCAATCGCCTTTAGTTAAGCAATTATATGCTATTCCTGGCAATGACGCGATGGTAACCTTGGCGGAAGTGCATTCAGACATCGCTGAAAATGATCATGAAAAGATATTGGACTTTGTAGCTCAACAGCATATTGATTGGGTTATCGTAGGACCAGAGCAACCATTAATCGATGGCCTACCTGATAAATTACGTCAAGCTGGTGTAAAAGTCTTTGGTCCGAATAAAGATGCTGCTCAAATTGAAGGGTCTAAACTATTCGCTAAACAGCTTATGGCTAAATATCATATCCCAACTGCGGATTATAAAGAAACTAAAAATAAAACAGAGGCGTTAGATTTCGTTAATATATGTGAGTTACCTATTGTCGTGAAGAAAGACGGACTCGCAGCTGGTAAGGGAGTCATCATCGCCCATACTCGTGAAGAAGCGATTGAAGCGGTCGAAGAAGTGTATCCTGAAGAACAGGGGAAAGTCGTTTTCGAACAGTTCTTAGAAGGTGAAGAATTCTCTTTAATGACGTTTGTTAATGAAGAATACGCAGTGCCGTTCGATTGTATTGCACAAGATCATAAGCGTGCTTACGACAATGATGAAGGGCCTAATACCGGTGGGATGGGTGCATATTGTCCAGTGCCACATATTAATAAAGACGTGTTGACTCGCACAAATCAAGAGATTGCGCAACCTATTGCTAAAGCGCTAAAAGCTGAAGGTTATAATTATTTTGGCTTATTGTATATTGGCGCGATTTTAACGTCAGAAGGACCAAAAGTTATTGAATTTAATGCCCGTTTTGGTGATCCAGAAGCGCAAGTGTTATTAAGTCGTCTTGAAAGTGATTTAATGGCTCAAATCGTTGCTTTAGATCGTAAAGAGCCTATACGCTTCCAATGGCATAATGATTTCGTTGTGGGCGTAATGTTAGCTTCTAAAGGCTATCCTGGTTCATATAGTAAAGGCGCTAAAGTCTCTGGCTTTAAGTTGAACGAGGAGTATTTTGTGAGCGGGTTACGTAAAGAGAATGATGACTTCGTAACTTCAGGAGGAAGAGTACTTCTTGCTATTGGAAAAGGTCGAACTATTGAAGCTGCACAAAAAGCCGCATACCAAAATGTTGAACGTGTAAAAAGCGATAATTTATTCTATCGTAAGGACATAGGTAATAAAGCATTGAAAAAATAAAAGTGAAAGATAATGCATGTGATAGATTAGGTTACTTCTCTCTATATATAAAATTAGCTCTGAAAAAGTCTGCTAACAGATTTTTCAGAGCTAGTTTTTCTATATTCACTTTTAACTTAGCCTACTTTTCCAGAAACACGGGCATCGGTAATGCCAGTAATTGGGAAAGTTTGTGAGAGATAGAAAGCTAAAGCTAAAATGCCAATTAAACAGATTACGAATAGTATATCTTTATATGAGAATGGTGCTTTATAATAATACGTTCTTGGTCCATCTTTGAATCCTTTAGATTCCATGGCTACTGATAATTGATGGGCACGACGTATATTCTGACTTAAAATCGGAATGATTAAGTGTTTAAAGCGTTTTAATCCTCGGTAATTTGAGGAATCAATCATCTGATAGCGCATCTTTAAAGAACGTCTAAGTTGAATCAGTGACGTGAAGATTAAAGGTACCATTCTGATTGCTGCCATAAAGGCATAAGCAATTTTAGGTTTAATTTTTAAATGTTGCATTAAACTATAAAATATCATGACGATTTGTGAAGTTAATGCAATTAAGATACCAAACATTGAAACTGTAATTGTACGTAAGGATAAATGTATACCACGAACGATACTTTCTATACTAATTTGGATAATTCCCCAAGTGAATAGCATGTGTGTACCATCACCATACAGAATCATAAATAATGATGATAGTAGGGCAAAGAATACGGTAACTAGGAGGAAAGAGCCAGTTATCTTAAGTTCAGTGCCATTAAATAACAATAAGAATATAAACATTAATAGTGTAATGTAAATCATGTAATCAAAGTTATGGACGAAAATGATGAAAAAGAATAAAGCGACGCCAAGCAATAACTTAGTTATGATATTTACATCATCAACGAATGTGAATCGTTTTTTCCAACGTTCAAACATGTGCGTCACCCTCCATTTCCACAAGTTGTCCATTCTCTACGTTTAAGCGACGTGTAGGGTAACGGTATATGATTTCTGGATCGTGCGTAACCATGACAATCGTTTGCCCTTTAGCAACACGTTCTTGGAAAAGTTCAATTAATTGAAATGTATTATGACTATCTAGACCAAAAGTTGGTTCATCTAATAAAATAATTTCAGCCTTTGAACTTAATGCGGTAGCTACACTCAAGCGCCGTTTTTGACCCATTGATAATTCAAATGGGTGTTGGTTTTTTACTGTTTCCAAATGCAATAAATTCAAAAGGCGTTGCGTTTGTGCTTCGGCTTTTTCTGGTTCTTGATGGTTGTAATGAATATGTATTTCTTCATATACAGAGTTTGTGATAAATTGTAACTCTGGATTTTGATAAACGAGATACATATGTTGCGCCGCATCTTTGATTTTTTTCAATAAAGTATCTTCATAGTACATTTGACCTTTATGTTTTATTAACTGCATTATAGATTCGAGAAGTGTGGTCTTCCCAGTACCATTCTTCCCAGTAATTGTAATCCATTCACCAGGATGAATAGATAGTTCTGGTACGTGGAATAAGTCTTTTTTACCACGAGTAACACGGCCATCTTTATATGAAAATAGTGTTTTAGTGTAATCGGGAGAAAGAGCAAAGCGTTCTGGCGCATGATTCCATGCGTGAGGATGCCAAACACCGAATTCAGTTAGTAAGTCTTCACAATTTTTCAAGATGTACTCTGGGGTGTTATCAGCAATAATCTCTCCTTCATAGTTCATTAAGATAACGCGATCAACGTGTTGCCAAATATGTTCAACCTTATGTTCAACAATAAGCACTGTTTGATCTGCCCATAAATGAATTAATTGTTGCCACAAATCCGCTGTAGCCTCTACATCTAACATTGCAGTAGGTTCGTCTAAAAAGAGTGTATCAGCTTCTTGTAAAATAGTTTCCACAATAGCTAATTTCTGTTTCATCCCTCCACTCAAGTGATTAACATAAGTAGTATCAGTTACATTTAAGTTAACAGAAGTAAGGGCTTGTTTAATTTGTTCGTCCATTTCGTTACGTGGAACTTTCTTATTTTCTAATACGAAAGCTAATTCTTCATAAACTTTTGGCATACAAAATTGCGTATCTGGATTTTGAAAGATAACACCTGATTGCGGATTAATTTCTAATTCATCATATTTCATTGGCAGTTCTATTAAATTAGGAACAATACCACTTAACACATTAAGCAATGTGCTTTTACCAGATCCAGAAGGACCTAGTAAAAGCACTTTTTCTTTATCTTTAATTTCAATATTTAAATTATCGAAAATTTTTCTTTCGCCATTTGGATATTTAAGACGTAAATTTTTTACTTTTAACACAATAATTTCCCCTTATAGGTTGTCGTAGTCTTTTTGAGAAGCTGGACGGAATAATTTAGTTACGCCAGTTTGATCCAACGCTTTGACAATATAATAAGATAGTAATCCAGCAACTACAATACCACTAATCGCACGGAAAACAATGAATAATAGTAAGTTCCAGCCTGCTACTTCATTTAAATAACCGTAGAAGTAATCCACTGGAAATGAAATAAGCGCTGTAGCTAATCCAGCTAATGCTGCTACCATCAAAGATCTTGATTTATATTTAAAAATAGCGAAAATAATTTCACATGCTAAACCTTGTAAAATAGCATAAATGATTGTTGGAATATCAAATTTTCCCATTACGATTGTTTCACCAGCGCCAGCAGCAAATTCTGCAATTAATGCGATACCTGGTTTAGGAATAATTAGATATGCGACGATAGCTGCCATAAACCAAACACCATAAGTGACTTGCTCAATATGAAGACCTGCAACTTGCGCTACATTGTAGGCAAACCACCATAAGTTATAAATAATTGCAAATACTACAGCAATCAGTACAGTTACTAATATTTCTGAAAGCTTTAAACCTTTTGACATAAAGTTTCCTCCTAAAAAAACGCACAACCCTCCGTAGAAAGTTGTGCGACTCAAATAAAATACTTTATAAAAAGTTGGAATTATTTATGTTAGCAACACTTTCCTACGCTAGTCTTAGCTAGTTCAGGTTCGAAGGGTTTGAGGCAACACCTCATCTCAGTATACACACCCCTAGTGCGTTGTTATTTAATTTAGTTTAAATGTATGACTTTTCCTAATTAATGTCAAGGTTATTCAAGGATTTTGATTAAAACTGATAGGAATTCATAGATTTTATGTATATTTATTTTAGGACCTAAAAATAGAGACTAAGCCATTAATATAGAAATGGCTTAGTCTCTATTATATTTGGCAGTAGCTAACTGAAATTAAGAGGCGCTCGAACTTCACTTTCTTAATTTCTAGTCAACTTTGCTGGGTTGGGACTACTAAATCTTTGAAATTAGGCAGTAGTTGTCTGAGATGAAAATGCGTCCGACTTGGACTTTCTTCATCTCTAGTCAACCTTGCCGGGGTGAAACAATAAAATCTTTGAAATTTCATTAGATTTCTGTTTCTCTCCCTATATTTCTGTCCTGCTCCCTATCTAAATTAGTCTAAAGTATCTTGAACATCTTTTTTAGTTTGTTCAGTGTCATTAGTTTTTTCTTCGTTTTGGTCTTTTAGTTTTTCTTCTACTTCTTTAGCTTTTTCAGCTGATAATTTTTTATTATCTTCGTTTGTCATAATGCAACACTCCTTACACGAATAATTATTACATTTATGTTCTACCCATTAGAATTAAAGATAAACTTTTATAGGTCTCAAGTTGTATTTTACTCTTTAATAAAGACAAGAGTAAAAACTTCATATATAATGAATTTTGAGGTGAACAGTATGTCTTTTCTTAAGAAACACACCGAGATAATTTATAGTTATCTTATCGGTCTCGTTTCACTCTTCACGGGTCTCATTATTTTAGTTAATTTACCTTTAATTAATGAATTAAAGGATAAAAATAAAGCTGAATTAAAAATTCATAATTTATGGGACTTCCTTAATGCATTCTTCAGTGAAATTATTAGAGTGATGAGTAGATTCATAGGCAACTTTCCTATTGTAAGTGCAGTCATAATTATTTTATTTGGTATTATTGTAATGTTTATTGGATATACATTATATCGTACTACTAAATACGATTACGACATCTCAGTATTCTTTTTAATTATTGGTGTTTTATACTTCCTTATTACAATTACCTTAATGACCCAAGTATATGGCTTTTGGGCAGTGATTTTTATTATTCCATTTATCATTCATACTGGATACATCGTTTATAAAGATGAACTTTATGAAGAAAATAGAAAGAGTCATTATCTATGGATAATTATTTCATACGGAATAAGTTATTTAATCACCCAAATTTCGTTATATGGTAAAATCGATGCAAATGAAATTGAGCCAATCGATATTTTAAGCGTAAATACATTCTTTTTAGTTATGTGGTTATTAGCACAAGCTTCTATTTGGAATTTCTTATTCTTAAGACGCGCACTACCATTAACTAAAGAAGAACTTGGTGAAGAAGAACCTGAATTATCAAGAGCAAGTAAAGGAAATGTTTCGAATCAATCTAAAGTTCATTTTAAACAACTACAAGATAAAACATCCGAATATGCACATAAGACGAGAAGAAGTGTAGATTTAGATAAAATCAGATCTAAACGTGATAAGTTTAAAAACAAATTTAAAAATATCTTTAATCTTGAAAAAGATGATATTCCAAGTTGGATGAGACGTCCTAAATGGATTAAACCTGCTTATGTAGAAATCTTCTGTGGTTTCATTTTATTCTTATTTACTTTTATAGAGTTTAATAATAGAAATGCTTTATTTGTGTCTGGTGAATGGGAGTTATCGCAAACTCAATATGTCATCGAATGGATAACGTTATTATTGCTAATGTTCATCATTATCATTTATGTTGCTACCACATTGACACATTTCTTGAGAGGTAAGTTTTATTATTTACAACTCTTTATGATAAGCATTTTATTCTTTAAATTGCTAACAGAGTTTATTAATATTATGATTCATGGTTTGCTTTTATCTGTATTTATTACGCCAACTTTAATTTTAATGTTAATTGCAGTCATCGTCGCATTTGCATTGCAATTAAGAGAACGACCATAATTGAATACGTTTCGCTAGGAGGCTAGGGCATTTAGTTAAAAATGTCTTAGCCTTTAGTTTTGACGTTTTCGGCGTTTATGTGTGTAATCAAAATTTTAAATTTGTTAAAATGATAACGAGCCTAAATAAGAAAAATTTTCAAAAAGTAAAAGTAAGTATAAATATGATTTAAATAGGAGAATTCGATAATGAAAATAGCAACGTTAAATAAAGGAAAAGAAACAAAATATTTAAATCAATATCCGTTGGTAAATGAAGATGATATTTATCAACATGATCATTTAAAAGAAGGCGATTTATTTCATTTAGTCACGGAGGATAACCGATATATTGCGACAGCTTATGTAGGTCGTCAACATAAAGGATTAGGGTGGGTATTAAGTTATGATCAAAATGAAGACATTAATACGCCGTTTTTCGTAAAATTATTTAAGCAAGCGTTAGAAGAACGAGAATATTATCGTAACATTGAAGGTACTAACGCTTATAGATTATTTAATGCTGAAGGTGACGGTGTCGGTGGCTTAACCATTGATAATTATAACGGCCATTTACTGATTCAATGGTACTCAAGAGGCATGTATAAATTCCGCTACAATGTTATTGAAGCGATTCAACAAGTATTTGATTTTAGCTCTATTTATGAGAAAATGCGCTTTAAAGATTCCGAGTACACTGGCGGTCATGTGCTAGGTGATACACCTGAATTCCCAATTGTAATTGAAGAGAATTTCACATTTTATAATGTATATTTAGATGATGGGTTAATGACTGGCATATTCTTAGATCAAAAAGAGGTACGTAAAAAATTACGAGACCAATTTTCAGAAGGAAGAAAAATACTGAACTTGTTCAGTTATACAGGTGCTTTCTCAGTAGTAGCTGCTAAACATGCTAAGCATACTACAAGTGTCGACTTAGCAAATCGATCACGTGCTTTAACAGAAGAGAATTTCGGTTTGAACGCCATCGATCCTAAAAGTCAATATATCTATGTAATGGATACATTTGATTTTTATAATTACGCAGCACGACACGGTAAAGAGTACGACACAATCGTAATCGATCCACCTAGTTTTGCGCGTAACAAGAAAAAAACATTTTCGGTTCAAAAGAATTATGATGATTTAATTAACGGTGCGTTAGAAGTTTTAGCACCTAATGGTTCCTTATTATTATGTACCAATTCTAGTGTATTCCCATTGAAATCATTTAAAAATGTTATAAAAAGTACATTAGAAAATGCTGGCGTGGAATATGAAATTAAAGAAGTAATGGGACTGCCGAAAGATTTTAAAACACATCCTCACTATAAACCGTCTAAGTATTTGAAAGCTGTTTTCATAAATATTAAGCATTAAAACAATAAAATTGGGTATAACTGTTTAATAAATGATTAAAGGAAGGTGTGTCTAAGCATGAGTATAATGAATAGACTAACAAGCGGCGTTACGAATAAAGTAGGTAACAGAGTTTTAAATATTGAAGAAATTAAAGAAAAAAGTGTATTACCAACTACTAAGGAAGAAATAGCAGAACGTAGAGCGAAAGCTGAATCAATTGTTAAGAAGAAATCCTTACTATCTTCAAGTATGACTGTAGTTCCTATCCCTGGGTTAGATTTTGGTGTAGATATCAAATTAATTAGAGACATAATAGAAGATATTAATAAAATTTATGGACTTGACCATAAGCAAGTTAACACGTTAGGCGATGATGCTAAAGAGCGAATTTTAGCTGCTGCAGCAATTCAAGGTAGTTCATTTATAGGTAGAAAAGTGACAAGTGCGATGCTAAAAGTGATTATTAGAGATATGGCAAAACGTACGGCTGCAAAACAAACTAGATGGTTCCCAGTAGTAGGTCAAGCCGTTTCAGCTTCAATTAGCTATTATTTTATGAATAAATTAGGACGAGATCATATCGAAAAATGCGAAAAAGTTCTTAATGATATTATTTAAAAGCAAAATGTTGTAGTATAATTGAAGTGAGCTTAATGTTAAAGCTATATTAAGATGGTTTTAAAGTTTGTCATTCTAAATATATTTTAAACTTAAATTACTTAAACAGTTTCAATAGAAATAAAGGTAAGTATAAATATTGAAGAATAGAAATATAGCATAGTAATTCAGAACACTTTTCCATTAATATAATTAATGATTATGATAGTATTTCAATAGTATTAGAATTGAATTAGTTATTATAATTTGGTAGTGTTATGGTATAAAATTATGTTAGATTATGACAAATTTGAATATTCTAACTTTGCGAAGGAGAAATCGATTATGGAACAAAAATCTTATGTAATTATCGACGAAACAGGTATTCATGCACGTCCTGCAACTATGTTAGTTCAAACTGCATCAAAATTTGATTCAGATATTCAATTAGAATATAACGGTAAAAAAGTTAATTTAAAATCAATCATGGGTGTTATGAGTTTAGGTGTAGGTAAAGATGCTGAAATCACTATCTATGCTGACGGAAGCGATGAAGCAGACGCAATTCAAGCAATCAGTGATGTCTTATCTAAAGAAGGTTTAACTGAATAATTATGTCTAAATTAATTAATGGTATTGCTGCATCAGACGGTGTAGCAATTGCTAAAGCTTATTTATTAGTAGAACCAGATTTATCATTTACTAATGAAAAAGTGACAGATACTGATGCTGAAATTCAAAAATTTAGAAATGCGTTAGAAGCTTCTAAAATTGAATTAACTAAAATTAGAAATAATGCGGAAAAACAATTAGGTCCTGATAAAGCTGCTATCTTTGATGCACATCTATTAGTACTTGACGATCCTGAGTTAATTCAACCTATCGAAGAGAAGATTAAAAATGAACAAGTAAGTGCTCCAGAAGCTTTAAATGAAGTTACTACTCAATTCATTACTATCTTTGAATCTATGGATAATGAATACATGAGAGAGCGTGCAGCAGACATTAGAGACGTTTCTAAACGTGTGTTAGCACATCTTATCGGTGTGGATTTACCAAACCCAAGTATGATTGATGAAAGTGTAGTTGTAGTAGGCAATGATTTAACGCCTTCTGATACTGCACAATTAAATAAAGAATTCGTTCAAGGTTTTGTAACTAATATTGGTGGTCGTACGAGTCACTCAGCAATAATGAGCCGTTCATTAGAAATTGCTGCAGTAGTAGGTACTAAATCAATTACAAAAGAAGTTAAACAAGGTGATATGATTATTGTTGATGGTACGACTGGAGACGTAATTATTGATCCTACTGAAGACGAATTAATTGCTTACCAAAATAAACGTGAAAGATTCTTTGAAGATAAAAAAGAATTACAAAAATTACGTGATGCCGAAACAGTTACAATTGATGGAGAACATGCTGAATTAGCAGCAAATATTGGTACTCCAGACGATTTATATGGTGTTATGGAAAATGGCGCTGAAGGTATTGGTTTATATAGAACTGAATTCCTTTATATGGGAAGAGACCAAATGCCAACTGAAGAAGAGCAATTTGAGGCGTATAAAAAAGTACTTGAAACGATGAAAGATAAACGCGTTGTAGTACGTACACTTGATATTGGTGGCGATAAAGAGTTACCATATCTAAATCTACCTAAAGAAATGAATCCATTCTTAGGATATAGAGCAATTCGTTTATGTTTAGATCAACAAGACATTTTTAGAACGCAATTGCGTGCTTTATTACGTGCTTCAGCATATGGTAAATTGAATATCATGTTCCCTATGGTAGCTACAATCAATGAATTCCGTGATGCGAAAGCAATTCTTCTAGAAGAAAAAGAAAAGCTTGTGAATGATGGTCATGATGTAGCAGATGATATCGAGTTAGGTATCATGGTTGAAATTCCATCAACTGCAGCTTTAGCTGATATCTTTGCTAAAGAAGTTGATTTCTTCAGTATTGGTACAAATGATCTAATTCAATATACTATGGCGGCTGATCGTATGTCAGAACGCGTGTCATACTTATACCAACCATATAATCCTGCTATTTTACGCTTAGTAAAACAAGTGATTGAAGCTTCTCATAAAGAAGGTAAATGGACTGGTATGTGTGGTGAAATGGCTGGAGACGAAACAGCTATTCCATTATTATTAGGTTTAGGATTAGATGAATTCTCAATGAGTGCTACATCTATCTTAAAAGCTAGAAGACAGATTAATGGTTTAAGTAAAAATGAAATGGCAGAATTAGCTCATCGTGCAGTTAACTGTGCTACTCAAGACGAAGTTAAAGATTTAGTTAATAATATTGCTAAATAAAACTTTGAATGCTTAAAATATTTAAGTTAAATAATAGCCCTAAGATGATTTCAGATGAAATTATCTTAGGGCTATTTTGAATTTTGTTCATTAAGATTTAATGTTAAATGCGTTATTAATTTTATCCATATCTACTTGGTACATTGGCTCATTATTTAGAAGAATGAATGGTGTGGCAAACGCATCGTATTCTAACATTTCATTACGATATGTATCATTCACGATGTTTTTCTCTTCGTATTCAACGTTATGCTCGCTTAAATAATTTTTTACAAATGTACACGGAGGACAGTCATTCTGTGTATATATAATAATGTGAGACATCTTATTTCGCTCCTTATTTTAATTATCCTGAAAACACTATAAATAAATTTTGACAGAATTGCAAACTGTGATAAATATGTGAATTTTATTTAATTTTTTTCGAAAAAAATAAGCAAAAGAATTTAGTTAGTATGTAGAAAGTAATATAATTTAAGTCAATTGATTTTTAATCTAAAGATAAAGAAAAGGAGATTAAGATATGGATTCTGTTGAAATTAGCCGGTTCCTAACCGGTATGACATTAGCAGTGCACATCATTTTTGCGACTATCGGTGTCGGGATGCCTTTAATGTTTGCCATCGCAGAATTTTTAGGGATTAAAAATAAGGATCCTAAATATATAGCTTTAGCAAAACGTTGGTCGAAAGGTTATACAATTACTGTAGCAGTCGGTGTAGTAACTGGTACAATCATCGGGTTACAACTATCATTAATATGGCCAACATTTATGAAAATGGGTGGCCACGTTATTGCTTTACCATTATTTATGGAAACATTTGCGTTCTTCTTTGAAGCAATCTTCTTAAGTATTTATTTATATACTTGGGAACGTTTTAAGAATAAATGGATTCACTTTATAATCAGCATACCTGTGATTATTGGTGGCTCCTTCTCAGCATTCTTTATTACATCGGTTAATTCATTTATGAATACGCCAGCTGGTTTTGAAATGAAAAATGGGAAAATGGTGAATGTACAACCATTTGAAGCAATGTTCAATCCTTCATTTTTAGTCAGAGCATTTCATGTTATTGCGACAGCAGGTATGACTATGGCATTTATTTTAGCGTCAATTGCAGCTTTTAAACTATTAAAAAATAAATTTAGCAAAGATAAAGAGTACCATAAAAAAGCATTGAAAATGACAATGGTTGTTGGCTTTCTATCGACATTATTATCTATGTTGGCAGGGGATCTATCAGCGAAGTTTCTTCATCAAGTTCAACCTGAAAAATTAGCAGCTTATGAATGGCACTTTAACTCAGGTTCAAAAGCTGATTTAGTGTTCTTCGGTGTGTTAAATGAAAAAACACAAGAAATTACTGGTGCAATTAAAATACCAGGCATGCTTAGTTTCCTAGCTGATAACAATGTAAATACAAAAGTTGAAGGTCTAAATGATTTTCCTAAAGACACACTTCCACCAATGATCGTTCACTACTTCTTTGATCTAATGGTTTCTATGGGAGTATTGTGTTTCATTATTTCAGGTGCATTTGTATTAACAATGCTAATTAAGAAATTACGTAAATTCATAACTCACAAAGGTTTACTTTATGCGATTCTACTCACTGGACCAGCCTCAATGTTAGCAATTGAATTTGGATGGTTCTTAACTGAAATGGGTCGTCAACCATGGATTATCAGAGGATATATGCGTGTAAGCCAAGCTGCTACACAGGCTGGAGGTATCACGCTCGTTACAATCTTATTTGGATTATTATACTTTGTATTATTAGTTACTTCAGCTTATGTACTATTACGTATGTTTAAAAACAAACCTGCACAAGAAGATGTAGATAAAGTCATCAGTAAGGGAGGTCATGAATAATGGATTATACTAGTATTGGTATTACAGTATTATGGACATTCCTATTTCTCTATATCATTGTTGCTTCGATTGATTTTGGGGCTGGTTTCTTTACATTACATTCTAAGCTCACAGGTGAAGAGAAGAAAATTAATCACTTAGTTGAACGATATCTTAATCCAGTCTGGGAAGTAACAAATGTCTTTTTTGTATTTTTCTTCGTAGGATTTGTAGGTTTCTTCCCAGATTCAGCACTTTATTTAGGTACAGTATTATTAGTGCCTGGATCGATTGCGCTAATATTGATTTCGGTTAGAGGTAGTTTTTATGCCTTTGAACATTACGGACAAGATACAAAATTACCATGGATATTTTTATATGGCTTGACTGGGTTATTGATTCCAGCATCTTTAGCTACAGTATTAACTATTTCTGAAGGGGGCTATATCACTGAACGTGGCTCTCATCTAGATTTAGATTGGCTTCAACTCTTATTAAGTCCTTATGCATGGGCAGTGGTTTTCTTAGCCATCATTAGTGTCCTCTACATTTCATCTGGCTTTTTAACTTACTACGCTTCAAAAGCTAAAGATAAAGTTGCTTATCAATTTATGCGTCATTGGTTCATGTTTTGGGGACCACCGATGATTATTATTTCATTATTTGTTTTCTTATCATTAAGAATTCAAAACTCAGATCATTTCTATAATGCAGTAACTAATTATTGGTGGATGTTCGTCATTAGTTTTATCTTTTTCTTAATGGCAGGCATATTGAATTTAATAAAAAAATATCATGGATTAGCTTTTATAATGGTTATTTTACAAATGGGCTTTGCCTTTTACGGTTATGGCTTAAGTAAATTACCTTATCTGTTGTATCCTTATATTAAATTATCTGATTCGAGTGTTAATGCCTCTATGGGCTTAGCTTTAGTTATCGTATTTGTTTTAGGTTTACTTTTATTAATTCCATCGTTAATATTATTATTAAGATTGTTTGTCTTCGATAAAGATTACGTTAAAGGAAAGAAATGATTAACATATAAAAAGGGTCGAAATAGTCATCATCGCATTGTTAGAATTGGTAAACAGTTTTACAATATAAAGGTGAACATTTCGACTTTTAATTTGTTAATGACTTGAGACAGGGGTATCTGATAAATGGAGAAAGAATACGTTGTAATAGGATTAGGACGCTTTGGTGGTAGCATTGTAAGAGAGCTCAATGCCTTAGACATGGATGTTATGGCTATTGATAGAGATGAAGCTAGAGTGAATGAGTATAATGATATAGCAACTCATGCAGTCGTTGCTGATACTACTGATGAAGCGGTTATGAAGAGTTTAGGTATACGTAACTTTGATCACGTTATAGTGGCGATTGGGGAAAATATCCAATCGAGTACGTTAACTACTTTAATTTTAAAAGAATTAGGGGTTAAAAAGGTTACGGCTAAAGCTCAAAATGATTATCATGCTAAGATTTTAAACAAAATCGGTGCCGATACAGTAGTGCATCCTGAAAGAGATATGGGGCGAAGAATTGCACATAATGTTGCTAGTGCGAGTGTGTTGGATTATCTCGAATTAGCAGATGAACATTCATTAGTTGAGTTAAAAGCAAGTGAAAAAATGACTGGACAGTCTATTATCGATTTAGACATTCGTGCACAGTTTGGCATCAATATTATTGCAATTAAGCGTGGCAAGGAGATTATTGTGTCGCCAGATCCAAGTATTAATATTGAGTTTGGGGATATCTTAATTATGATTGGTCACGACAACGATTTAAACCGTTTCGAAAAGAAAATAGTACGCTAAACGTTTAAAGTATAAATGAAAGAAGCGCTATGTATGACTCAATGAGAGAAATCATACATAGCGCTTTTAATTTAATTAATTATCTTCATTAACCTTCATAATCACTGGTAAAATCATTGGACGACGGGCAGTTTTATCGAAAAGATAAGGCTGTAATGTCTCAATAATTGAAGATTTAATTTGATGCCATTGAATATCTTTATTGGAATTCAATTTTGAAATAACATCCGTTTTAATTCTTCGTTGGGCATCATAGATAAGTTGACCTGATTCACGCATATAGACGAAACCACGTGAGATAATATCTGGACCAGAAAGTAGTTTATTTGTACTAAAGTCGATACTAACAACGACTATAACTAAACCTTCTTCAGATAATAGCTTACGGTCACGGATAACTACATTACCTATATCACCAATACCACTACCATCAACTAGAACATTACCTGATGGTATACGTCCAGCTTTTCGAGCGGAATCATGAGTTAAAGCCAATACATCTCCGATATCAAAGATAAAGACGTTATCTTCATCAACACCGCAATCAACACCAGTTTGTCCATGTGCTTTTAACATGCGATATTCACCATGGATTGGTAAGAAGTATTTCGGTTGAATTAAACGTAACATTAATTGTTGATCACCTTGTGACCCGTGACCAGATGTATGAATATTTGAAATCTTACTATGAATAACGTCTGCACCAGCTTTATATAAAGCATTAATAGTGCGGTTAATACTCTTAGTATTACCTGGAATAGGGGATGAACTGAAGACTACAGTGTCATCTGGAATGATTTTGATTTGTTTATGAGTACCATTGGCGATACGTGATAGAGCTGCCATTGGTTCACCTTGAGAGCCGGTACATAAAATTAATAATTCATGTTTAGGGATATTATTAATTTTGTTAGGTTCTACAAATGTTTCAGGTGGTGCTTTAATATAGCCTAACTCCATTCCGATTTTAATATTATTTTCCATTGAGCGACCGAATGTTACAATTTTACGGTTATATTTGATAGCCGCTTCAACTGCTTGTTGTACACGATAAATATTTGACGCAAATGTTGCGAATATAATACGGCCTTTACAGTTTCGGAAAATTTTATCAACATTCTGGCCTACTTCACGTTCACTTAACGTAAAATCAGGTACTAATGCATTTGTAGAGTCAGAAAGTAAACATAATACGCCTTCTTTTCCTAGTTCAGCCATTTTAGCGATGTTCGCAGGCTCACCGACAGGCGTGAAGTCGAATTTAAAATCGCCTGTATGGACTATTTTACCTTCAGGCGTATCAACTACTACACCATATGCTTCTGGAATACTGTGAGTTGTTAAATAGAACGAAATTTCAAAGTGTTTAGATTTAATAACACTATCTTCTGTTATTTCATTTAAAGTTGCATTACGTAGTAAATTATGTTCATCTAGTTTGTTACGAATTAAACCTAAAGCTAATGGACCACCATAAATAGGTACATTAATTTGCTTTAATAGGTAGGGCACACCACCTATATGGTCTTCGTGTCCATGAGTTATAAACAGACCGACAATTTTATCTTGATTCTGTTCGAGATAAGTGTAATCAGGAATGACATAGTCAATTCCAAGTAAATTATCATCAGGGAATTTAATACCTGCATCAATAATTACTATTTCATTTTTATACTCTATAGCGTATGTGTTTTTACCTACTTCGCCTAAACCGCCTAGAGCATATACACCTACTTCGTTTGAATGTAGTTGTTTCATTATTGTGCATTCTCCACATTAAAGTGATTAGAATGTTCTTTTTCATATTCTAAATGTGCGCCCTCTAATTTAGTAATAAATTCGATATTATAATTGCGATCTTTTAAATAACGTCTTACTTGTTCCTCGGTTTCACCTTCAACATAAATTGAATTTGTATTTTCACGTACGATAACTTCATTTTTATTATGTTGGAAAAATACTTTAAATACTGCCATAGTGGATAGTTCCTCCTAATATTAAACATTTAATTTGAATATATTAATCTCAGTCCCTAATAAAAAACTTGCTATAACGTAGCTTTAATCTAACTGTAGAGCTCATAGTTAAAGAGCTTAACCTCGTTTATAGGTTGTTGCTAGAACACGAAATATTAACGGTCCATCTTGTTGTTCTTAAGTTAATTTTAGGGCAGTCATTAATGTCGTTCATTATTTGAAATTAGTATAGTACTAAGATTTCAGTTATTATTCATTTTACATTATGTATTTGAATAAATAAAGCAGTTTATATCTGTAGTAACTTTCATTAAATAGAAGTTGAAAAAATTGAATAAAAGTGGAAGCAAATATTAAAGCGTAATAAATAATTATTTGATGAATTAAGAAGAAGAAAATTTGTATATAAATAGAGTAGAACAGAAAATTACATGTTCATTTTCCGTTCTACTCTTCTAAAATCTTTTTTAAACCTCAACTGAATCGGGCAATGGCATTAATGGATTGTCTTTATCAATGTAATCATAAAACATTATTCCATTTAAATGATCGATTTCATGTTGAAAGACGATAGCTGGATAACCTTTTAAACGTAACTTGAGTTCTTTTCCATCAATATCATAGGCTTTGATAGTCACTCTATAATGCCGATGAACTAAGCCAGGAATATTTTCATCTACACTTAAACAACCTTCACCAGTAGGTAAATAAGCATGTTGTACGCTGTGGCTCATTACTTTAGGGTTAACTAGCATATAGTCATATGATTTACCTTCGCCATCATCTGGTAGGTATACAGCAATCATTCTTTTTGAAACATTAATTTGTGGCGCAGCTAAACCTACACCTGATCTTAAACCATATTTTTTAGCCGTTTCTTCGTCTTGGCTATTAATTAGAAATTCACGCATTTCACGTAAAGTGTTTTTATCTTCATCAGATAGAGGGACATTTACATCTTCGGCCTTCGCACGTAATGTAGGATGACCGTCTCTGATGATGTCTTTCATTGTTAACATGTCATACACCTTCCTTATAATAAAATATAACAGATAATCTATCGTTAAGTACATTATCTAATTTCATTTGATTTATAATACACCTTTCTATAATATTACAAACAAAAGACTACGAGGAGGATAATTTTAAATGAAAATACGTAAATCAATTGTTATCGTAGCTGCTTCAAGTATCTTATTAGCTGGATGTACGACAGATAAAAAAGAAGTAAGTGCATATAATGACAACGTGCAAAAAGCTTTCGATAAAGAGCAACCTATAAATAGCATTGCTAAAAAATTAAATTCACTTGAAGAAAAGAAACAAGGCTTATATAAAAAAGCAAACAGTGACAATGAAGATACACGTAAAAAAGCTGCTAACGATATTTTAGATAATATTAAACAACGTGAACAAACATTTGATAAAGAAGTGTCTACGTTAAACGATTCTGAAAAGCAATTTAAAAAAGGCGACTCACATATAGAAGACATTAAAAGCGATGATAAGCAAAAAGAAGTAAAACAACTAAATGATGCGATTAAAGATAAATATAAAACACATGATGCGTATGCTAAAGCTTATAGAAACGTATTAAGTAAAGAAAAAGATTTGTTTGAGTTAATCAAACAAGATGGTATAACACAATCACAAGTTGATGAAAAAAATGATGCATTAAATAAAGCACAAAAGAATTTTCAAAGTAAATTCAAAGATTATTCTAAGGCGATGAATGCAGTTAATAAAGAAAAGCAAGACGTGGATAATCTCACTTAAGCAAACTATTGATACAGTAGGGTGCTATAGACTGGTACAGTTATTAAAACTGTATCTTTTTTTAGTAATACAGAACTTTATCAAAATGTTTAACAGTACAAAAAAATTGTGGTACACTATGGGAGGATAAAATGAATTTCTATTATATGGGAAAGGTATGGTGAATTGAATGGCTCCTAAGTTACAAGCCCAATTCGATGCAGTAAAAGTTTTAAACGAGACGCAGTCGAAATTTGAAATGGTTCAAATTTTGGACGAAGATGGTAATGTCGTAAATGAAGACTTAGTACCTGATTTAACTGATGAACAACTAGTAGAATTAATGGAAAGAATGGTATGGACACGTATTCTTGACCAACGTTCAATCTCATTAAACAGACAAGGACGTTTAGGTTTCTACGCTCCTACGGCAGGACAAGAAGCTTCACAATTAGCTTCACAATACGCTTTAGAAAAAGAAGACTTTATCTTACCTGGTTACCGTGATGTACCACAAATTATTTGGCACGGTTTACCTTTAACTGACGCTTTCTTATTCTCAAGAGGTCACTTCAAAGGTAACCAATTCCCTGAAGGCGTTAACGCATTCAGTCCACAAATCATTATCGGTGCACAATACATCCAAACTGCTGGTGTAGCATTCGGTATTAAAAAACGTGGTAAAAAAGCGGTTGCTATTACTTATACTGGTGACGGCGGTTCTTCACAAGGTGACTTCTATGAAGGTATTAACTTTGCTTCAGCTTATAAAGCGCCAGCAATCTTTGTAATTCAAAATAATAACTATGCTATTTCAACTCCACGTAGTAAACAAACAGCTGCAACTACTTTAGCTCAAAAAGCTATTGCAGTAGGTATCCCTGGTATCCAAGTTGATGGTATGGATGCATTAGCTGTATATCAAGCTACAAAAGAAGCTCGTGATCGTGCTGTTAATGGTGAAGGTCCAACATTAATCGAAACTATGACATATCGTTATGGTCCACATACAATGGCTGGAGATGACCCAACTCGTTACAGAACTTCTGATGAAGATGCTGATTGGGAGAAAAAAGACCCATTAGTTCGTTTCAGAAAATTCTTAGAAAACAAAGGATTATGGAGCGAAGATAAAGAAAACGAAGTTATCGAACGTGCAAAAGACGACATCAAGAAAGCTATTAAAGAGGCTGACAGTACTCCTAAACAAACAGTTACTGACTTAATGGAAATCATGTATGAAGAAATGCCTCAAAACTTAGCTGAACAATATGAAATTTACAAAGAGAAGGAGTCGAAATAAGCCATGGCACAAATGACAATGGTTCAAGCGATTAACAATGCGCTTAAAACTGAATTGCAAAATGACGAAAACGTATTAGTTTTCGGTGAAGACGTTGGTGTTAACGGCGGTGTATTCCGTGTTACTGAAGGTTTACAAAAAGAATTCGGTGAAGACCGTGTATTCGATACTCCATTAGCTGAATCAGGAATCGGCGGTTTAGCTCTTGGTTTAACAGTTGAAGGATTCCGTCCAGTAATGGAAATCCAATTCCTTGGTTTCGTATTCGAAGTATTTGACGAAGTTGCTGGTCAAATCGCTCGTACACGTTTCCGTTCAGGTGGTTCTAAAGTAGCACCTGTAACTATTCGTACACCATTTGGTGGTGGGGTTCATACTCCTGAATTACACGCAGATAACTTAGAAGGTATCTTAGCTCAATCACCAGGTATCAAAGTAGTTATCCCTTCTGGCCCTTATGATGCTAAAGGTTTATTACTTTCTTCAATTAGATCAAATGATCCAGTTGTATTCTTAGAACATATGAAATTATATCGTTCATTCCGTGAAGAAGTTCCGGAAGAAGAATACACAATTGAAATTGGTAAAGCTAAAGTGACTAAAGAAGGTAATGACATTACTTTAATCGCTTATGGTGCAATGGTTCAAGAATCTGAAAAAGCTGCAGAAGAATTAGAAAAAGAAGGTTATTCAGTAGAAGTTATCGACTTACGTACTGTTCAACCAATCGATATCGATACTTTAGTAGCTTCAGTTGAAAAAACTGGCCGTGCTGTAGTAGTTCAAGAAGCACAACGTCAAGCTGGCGTTGGCGCTAACGTAGCTTCTGAATTAGCTGAACGTGCTATTCTTTCATTAGAAGCTCCAATTGCACGTGTAGCTGCTTCTGATACTGTGTATCCATTCACTCAAGCTGAAAACGTTTGGTTACCAAATAAAAATGACATCATTGAACAAGCTAAAGCTACTTTAGAATTCTAATAGTAGAAATAGAAAGAACTCAGCTTGATAAAAGCTGACATATGTAGGGTTAAAAGATATCATACTAGATGTTTACTTTTTACTCTACGTGTGAATAAGTAAGTGTAAACAAAGGGCATAGGACTTAATAATTGAATGTTTTATCGACATTGCACATTATTTTGTCCTTGCTCTATGTTATAAATTTTTATTTTAAATAGATTAATATGAAAATCTTAGGAGGACAAGAACGTGGCATTTGAATTTAGATTACCCGACATTGGTGAAGGTATCCACGAAGGTGAAATTGTAAAGTGGTTTGTTAAAGCCGGAGATACAATTGAAGAAGACGATGTATTAGCAGAGGTTCAAAATGATAAATCTGTAGTAGAAATCCCATCTCCTGTTAGTGGTACAGTAGAAGAAGTTGTAGTTGACGAAGGTACTGTAGCAGTTGTAGGTGACGTAATCGTTAAAATCGATGCACCTGATGCAGAAGAAATGGAATTTAAAGGTAGTCACGGTGATGATTCTTCTTCTAAAGAAGAACCAGCTCAAGAAGAAGCTAAAGCTGAAGAAACTCCTGCAGCATCAACTTCTCAAGACGAAGAAGTAGATGAAAATAGACAAATTAAAGCTATGCCATCTGTTCGTAAATATGCTCGTGAAAAAGGCATCAACATTAAAGCAGTTGCTGGTTCAGGTAAAAATGGACGTATTACTAAAGAAGATATTGACAACCATATCAATGGTGGCGGTGCTCAAGTAGCATCAACTTCAGAAGAAAGTGCGTCAACTTCAACAACTGAAGAAGCAGCACCACAAACTCAATCAGTTCCAGAAGGCGACTACCCTGAAACAACTGAAAAAATCCCAGCAATGCGTAGAGCAATTGCGAAAGCAATGGTTAACTCTAAACACACTGCTCCACACGTAACATTAATGGATGAAATTGATGTTCAACAATTATGGGATCACCGTAAGAAATTCAAAGAAGTTGCAGCTGAACAAGGTACTAAATTAACATTCTTACCATATGTTGTTAAAGCACTTGTTTCTGCACTTAAAAAATACCCAGCACTTAATACTTCATTTAATGAAGAAGCTGGCGAAATCGTACACAAACACTATTGGAACATTGGTATCGCTGCTGATACTGATAGAGGTTTATTAGTACCTGTAGTTAAAAATGCAGATCGTAAATCTATCTTCCAAATTTCAGATGAAATTAACGAATTAGCTGTTAAAGCTCGTGACGGTAAATTAACATCTGATGAAATGAAAGGTGCTACATGCACAATCAGTAATATCGGTTCAGCTGGTGGACAATGGTTCACTCCAGTTATCAACCACCCAGAAGTAGCTATCTTAGGTATTGGCCGTATTGCTCAAAAACCTATCGTTAAAGACGGTGAAATTGTAGCAGCTCCAGTATTAGCATTATCATTAAGCTTTGACCACAGACAAATCGATGGAGCTACTGGTCAAAACGCTATGAATCACATTAAACGCTTATTAAATAATCCAGAATTATTATTAATGGAGGGGTAAAACATGGTAGTTGGAGATTTCCCAATTGAAACAGATACTATTGTTATCGGAGCAGGTCCTGGCGGATACGTTGCAGCAATTCGTGCAGCACAATTAGGACAAAAAGTTACAATCGTAGAGAAAGGTAACTTAGGTGGTGTATGCTTAAACGTTGGTTGTATTCCATCAAAAGCATTATTACACGCTTCACATCGTTTCGTAGAAGCTCAACACTCTGAAAATTTAGGTGTTATCGCTGAAAGCGTATCTCTTAAATTTGACAAAGTTCAAGAATTCAAACAATCAGTTGTTAACAAATTAACTGGTGGTGTTGAAGGCTTATTAAAAGGTAATAAAGTTGAAATCGTTAAAGGTGAAGCATACTTCGTAGATAATAACAGCTTACGCGTTATGGACGAAAAAAGTGCTCAAACTTATAACTTCAAAAACGCTATTATCGCAACTGGTTCTAGACCAATTGAAATTCCTAACTTCGAATTTGGTAAACGTGTTATCGATTCAACTGGCGCGTTAAACTTACAAGAAGTTCCAGGTAAATTAGTCGTTGTAGGTGGCGGTTATATTGGTTCTGAACTTGGTACTGCTTTTGCTAACTTCGGTTCAGAAGTTACAATTTTAGAAGGCGCTAAAGAAATTCTTGGCGGTTTCGAAAAACAAATGGTTCAACCAGTTAAAAAAGGCATGAAAGATAAAGGCGTTAACATTATTACTGAAGCTATGGCTAAAAATGCTGAAGAAACTGAAAATGGTGTTAAAGTTACTTACGAAGCAAAAGGTGAAGAACAAACTATCGATGCTGATTACGTATTAGTAACTGTTGGTCGTCGTCCAAATACAGACGAATTAGGTTTAGAAGAATTAGGCCTTAAATTCGCTGATCGTGGATTATTAGAAGTAGACAAACAAAGCCGTACTTCTGTTAACAACATCTATGCAATTGGTGATATCGTTCCTGGCTTACCACTTGCTCACAAAGCAAGCTATGAAGCTAAAGTTGCTGCTGAAGCAATTGCAGGACAAGCTTCTGAAGTTGATTATATTGGTATGCCTGCTGTATGTTTCACTGAACCAGAATTAGCTCAAGTTGGTTACACTGAAGCACAAGCGAAAGAAGAAGGTTTAGAATATAAAGCTTCTAAATTCCCTTATGCAGCTAATGGTCGTGCGTTATCATTAGACGATACTACTGGTTTCGTTAAACTTATCACATTAAAAGAAGACAACACACTTATCGGTGCTCAAGTAGCTGGTAATGGTGCATCTGATATTATTTCTGAATTAGGTTTAGCTATTGAATCAGGTATGAATGCTGAAGATATCGCATTAACTGTACATGCTCACCCAACTTTAGGTGAAATGTCTATGGAAGCTGCTGAAAAAGCAATCGGCTTACCAATTCACACTATGTAATAAATAGTCATTTAGACTACTAATTATATTGTTAGCTGTACTTAAAGTTATTAAGCTATAAGTACAACTAAATATCCATCAAGGGTGGGACTATACGTTCATTTTGAACTTAGTTCCACTCTTTTTTTAGTTTTATTTTGTGAAATAGGGCAATTATAAGAGAGATAAATTTCAACTTAATGGAGGTCAAAAAATGGAATATCAATATCCACTTGATTTAGATTGGACAAATGAAGAAATGGTCGATGTGATAGCTTTTTTTAATACAATCGAAAATTATTATGAAAAGTCTGTAAAGGGTTCTCAAGTCATGACTAAATACAAACGATTTAAAGAGATTGTCCCAGGAAAAGCGGAAGAAAAACAATTGTTTAAAGAATTCGAAAATACAAGTGGTTACAATAGCTATAAAGTTGTTCAGGAAGTTAAGAAAAATCCTGAAAGAGAAACTTTTAGTATGAATTAAGTAAGATTTCAAACACTAAAAATATATTTATTTTAAATAATTTGTTAATACCTATTGAAGTTATAGCTGTATTTTGTTATTTTTATTAAGCATTAAACAAAATGTTTAATATTACTAAACAATATACAGCTTTTTTAGGTGGTTAATTATGCAAATAGGTAATAAATTACGTAACTTAAGACGTCAGAAGAATTTAACGCAAGAAGAGTTAGCCGAACGCACAGATTTATCAAAAGGGTATATTTCGCAAATTGAAAGCCAACATGCCTCACCTAGTATGGAAACATTTTTAAATATTTTAAAAGTGCTAGGAACTTCACCAAGTGACTTTTTCAAGGAGAAATCTAAAGAGAAAGTGTTATATACAAAGGAAGATAGAACTATATATGATGAGTATGACAGAGGATACATATTAAATTGGTTAGTGATTAATTCAAATGAATTTGAAATGGAACCACTTATTCTTTCATTAAAACCAGGGGCATCATACAAACATTTTGAACCCTCGGAATCAGATACTTTCATATATTGTTTAGAAGGTTGTGTAACGTTAACACTTGGTAAAGATCAGTATCAAGCAAAAGAAGAAGATGTTTTATACTTTAGAGCTAATGAAATTCATCAATTACATAATGAAACATCTAATGAAGTCAAAATATTAATTGTTGCTACAGCATCTTATTTATAAAGGAGTAAATGTAATGGAACCATTGTTATCATTTAAAAGTGTGACTAAAGGTTATGATGATGTAACTATTTTAGATCATATGGACTTAGAAATAGAATCAGGCCACTTTTATACATTACTTGGACCTTCAGGTTGCGGTAAAACAACTATTTTAAAGTTAATTGCTGGATTTGAACAACCCGATGATGGGGAAATCATTTACTTGAATAAAGCAATTGGTGATTTACCACCCAACAAACGCAAAGTAAACACGGTCTTTCAAGATTATGCGCTTTTCCCTCATTTAAATGTGTATGATAATATTGCTTTTGGTTTGAAATTGAAAAAGCAATCTAAAGCTGAAGTAGAGCGAAAGGTAAAAGAGGCGTTAAGATTAGTAAAGCTTTCAGGATATGAACAACGACATATTAGTGAAATGAGTGGAGGTCAAAAACAACGTGTGGCTATCGCTCGAGCTATCGTCAACGAACCTGAAATTCTTCTTCTAGATGAATCATTATCAGCATTAGATTTGAAACTCCGTACCGAAATGCAGTATGAATTACGTGAATTACAAAAAAGATTGGGT
This sequence comes from Staphylococcus devriesei, assembly GCF_002902625.1. Lineage (GTDB taxonomy): Bacteria > Bacillota > Bacilli > Staphylococcales > Staphylococcaceae > Staphylococcus > Staphylococcus devriesei. The sequence continues at coordinate 13,641 of NZ_PPRG01000043.1, read as the reverse complement.
ATTACGTTTATATTTGTTACCCACGATCAAGAAGAAGCTTTAGCCTTGAGCGACTATATCTTTGTAATGAAAGACGGTAAAATTCAACAATTTGGTACACCAACAGATATTTATGACGAACCAGTTAACCGTTTTGTAGCAGACTTTATAGGAGAATCAAATATTGTTGAAGGTAAAATGGTTGAAGATTTTATAGTAAATATTTATGGACAAAATTTTGAATGTGTAGATGCTGGCATTCCTTCAGGTAAAAGTGTCGAGGTTGTTATTAGACCAGAAGATATTTCATTAGTTGAAGCTAAAAAAGGACTATTCAAAGCTACTGTTGATTCAATGTTATTTAGAGGCGTACATTATGAAATCTGTTGTATAGATAGAAAAGGTTATGAGTGGGTCATTCAAAGTACTAAAAAAGCCGAAGTAGGTAGTGAAGTTGGATTATTTTTTGATCCAGAAGCCATACATATTATGGTTCCTGGAGAAACGGAAGAAGAGTTCGATAAACGTATTGAAAGTTATGAGGAATTAGAAAATGCGTAATATAAATAAAATTTTATTACTCCCATATATTTTATGGATGGTTTTGTTTATTATTATCCCAGTTATTTTACTTATCTATTTCTCCTTTACTGATTTAAATGGCCATTTTAGTTTCACTAATTATGAACAAGTCTTATCACTTAAGTATTTAAAGATGATGTGGGATTCTATTTTTTATGCTGCGTTAATTACAATATTAACATTGGCAATTAGTTATCCAGCTGCATATTTTATTCGTTCGTCGAAAAATCAAAATATGTGGTTACTTATTCTTATTATTCCAACGTGGATTAATTTGCTATTAAAAACATATGCATTTATAGGTATTTTAAGTCATGAAGGTATGATTAATAAGGTTCTTAATTTCTTACATCTGCCTTCTGCCAATATGTTATTTACTTCTGGGGCATTTTTAGTGGTAGCAAGTTATATTTATATTCCATTTATGATTCTTCCAATATTTAACAGCATGAAGGCGATTCCTAATAATTTACTGCAAGCGTCAAGTGATTTAGGAGCTAGTCCGCTTACTACTTTTATAAAAGTCATTATACCTTTGACGAAAGAAGGCGTAATGACAGGGATTCAGGTAACTTTCATTCCAGCACTCTCACTCTTTATGATTACTCGATTAATTGCCGGAAATAAAATTATTAATATTGGTACATCAATTGAAGAACAATTTTTAGTTATCCAAAACTATGGAATGGGTTCAACAATTGCCATTTTCTTAATTGTATTTATGGCATTTATTTTAATTATTACTAAATCTAAATCAACAGACGAAAGAAGGTGAATTAAGTGAAGTGGTATGGAAAGCTCTATATTGGAATACTGTTAATGATTCTATATGTTCCAATATTCTTCCTCATGTTTTATTCATTTAATTCAGCGGGAAATATGATTCATTTTGAACATTTCACTTTAGAACATTATCAAAGTTTATTTCAAAATGATCGTTTGATGTCTGTCATTTTTAATACTATCGCGTTAGCGTTATTAGCAGCAGCCATTTCAACAATTATTGGCACATTTGGTGCTATATCTATTTATTATTTAAGAAATAAAAAATTTAAATTAACCTTGTTAACACTAAATAATGTACTTATTGTGTCTTCAGATGTCGTTATTGGGGCATCATTCTTGATTATGTTTACTGCCTTAGGACATATTACAGGCATGGGGCTAGGATTCGGGACAGTTTTAGCTTCCCATATTGCTTTCTGTATTCCTATTGTAGTTATTGTAGTACTACCACAGTTATATGAGATGAATCATAATATTTTAAATGCTGCACGTGATTTGGGAGCAACAGAATCTCAATTATTAGGACATGTACTCATTCCTAATCTAATGCCAGCTATTATTGGCGGATTCTTTATGGCATTAACATATTCGTTAGATGATTTTACAGTTAGTTTCTTTGTGACTGGTAATGGTTTTAGTGTGTTATCAGTTGAAGTTTACGCTATGGCACGTAAAGGAATAAGTATGGAAATCAATGCTATTTCGACGATTTTATTTGGTGTCATTGTAATAGGAATTATTGGATATTATGCCATACTACGCATGGTTAAACGTCGCCAGATTTCTAAGAGAGGTGTGCAACAATGAAGCAATTTTTACAATTAATTATTGGCGCCATTGTTGTAGGCGTATTATGTTTAGGTATTAGTCAATGGTTTAAATCTCAAGACAATACTCAAACTGGAGAAAAGATTTATGTATATAATTGGGGAGAATATATCGATCCAGATTTAATTAAACAATTTGAACAAGAAACTGGCATCCAAGTTGTATACGAAACATTTGATTCAAACGAAGCGATGGAAGCTAAAATCAAGAATGGTGGCACCCATTATGATGTCGCTTTTCCAAGTGAATATACGGTACAAAAATTAAAAAGAGAAGATTTATTAGAACCATTAGACCATAGTAAAATTCCAAATATAAAAAATTTAGATAAAGATTATATGAATATGGCATATGACCCTCATAACAACTATTCTTTACCTTACTTTTTTGGAACAGTTGGTATATTGTATAACCAAAAAGCCTATCCGAATGAAAAGTTTGATAGTTGGAGCGACTTATATCAATCTAAATTTAAAAATGATGTCCTACTTGTAGATGGAGCACGTGAAGTCATAGGACTAGCGCTAAATAAATTAGGGTATAGTTTAAATGATAAGCATTCTGCTCATATAAAAGAAGCGGAAAAAGATTTACATCACCTTACGCCCCAAGTTAGGGGAGTCGTGGGTGACGAAGTAACGATGATGCTTGAACAGAATGAAGGCAATATTGCGGTCGTATGGAGTGGCGTTGCGGCACCATTAGTACAAGGTAGTGATAAGTATAATTATGTTATCCCTAAAGAAGGTTCTAATTTATGGTTCGATAACATGGTTATTCCTAAGACTGCGCAAAACAAAGAAGGTGCATACGAATTTATGAACTTCTTATTAGATGCTAAAAATAATAAACAAAATACTGAATGGGTAGGCTACGCTACACCGAATAAGGCCGCACGTCAGTTATTGCCTAAGGAAGTTAAAGATGATCATCGTTTCTATCCAACTAAGAAAGAACAAAATCGTCTAGAAGTTTATAAGGATTTAGGACAGAAAACATTAGGAGAATATAACGAAAGTTTCTTAAACTTTAAGATGTCTTTAAAATAGACTATAAATGGTAGTTATTTTATAATGGATTAGATATAATAATTTGACAGTTAATTAAGGAGTTGTAATAAATGTCAGGAGAACGGTACACGCAAATCAAACGGCCTGTGAGCCGTCTGACTGAAAAGCTTTTGGGTTGGTTTAGTTGGATTTTCTTATTATTATTGACGATTATTACAATGTTTATTGCACTTGTATCATTTAGTAATGATACTTCAATTCAAAATCTTGAAAATTCAATGAATAACAATGAACTCATTCAACAAATTTTAACGAATAATAGTTTGAATACTACACAATTTGTTATTTGGCTACAAAATGGCGTATGGGCAATTATTGTTTACTTTATAGTATGTCTATTAATTTCATTTTTAGCTCTTATTTCTATGAATATGAGAATCTTATCAGGAATTTTATTTTTAGTTGCATCGGTTATTACATTACCGCTAGTATTATTATTTGTGACATTAATTATTCCGATTTTCTTCTTCATTATTGCGATTATGATGCTTGTCAGAAAGAGTAAAGTTGAGACGGTTCCAGCATACGGCTACCAACAGCCTTACTATCCGAGAGACGATTACGATCGTGATCATCGTTATTATGATGAGGATAGATATTATCATGATGGCTATGATGACGATAATGAATATGAAGCAGATTACGAAGAACCACCTCGAAAAACTAAAAAATCTGAACGACGAACTCGTCGTAAACATCCTTATTATAATGATGAGATAGATTACGATACACGTGATATTAATCACGAAGAAGAACACAATCATTTTAATGAGGAAGAGAGCGCACCTGAAACTGAGGAGGATAGATATAATCAATATCCTAAACGAGCAGTAACAGGTGAATATCAGTCTCAAACTTCAAATGAGGATTCTAATGAAATACTGTCTAGACAAGCTAAATATAAGCAGAAAACTAACAGAAAACCTCAATACGAAGATAACTATGATGAATCAGGTAATTTTGCAGACGAGGTAGTTGAACCTGAGACTAAAGTTGATAAAAAAGAAGAAAAAGCACAACGTAAAAGAGAAAAAGCTGAAATTAAAGCTAAAAAGAAAGAAAAACGTAAAGCGTATAATCAACGAATGAAAGAACGTCGTAAAAATCAACCTAGTGCAGTAAGTCAAAGACGTATGAATTATGAAGAACGTAAACAAATCTTAAACAAAGATGAAGAACAATCAGAAGTAAACACAGAACATGAGGATGACAAAAATTAATAGTAAGTAAGCAACAGGATATAGATGAGAATATTCACACTCATCATCTATATCCTGTTTTTTATTACCAACTATTGTACGTTGAGCATGATGGATTATACTTGGTCGAAATTAATTTACTTTTTTAGTATGATTTAAGTAAGAAAAAATTGGAGGGTACATAAATGAATAGGAAGGTAGAGTTGATATTAGCATGGATTGCTAACGGTTTAAGTCTCATCTATTTAGCGATGTCATTGATATCTTTCTTAATAGTTAAAAATGAAAATAACACGGAACAGTATAACCAATTGATGAAACAATTTGGCAATCAAGATGTAAATGTGACGCCTGAAATGATTAATTTTGCAATGATGTTTTCAATTGGAACATTAGTATTTTCAACTATTTTAGGTATTATAGGAACATTAGTTATTAAAGGTAGACCTATTCTAGCAGGTTGTTTATTAATTGTTGCCGCATTAGTAGGTATATTTAATATGAGTTTAATAGCTGGCGTATTATGGTTTGTTGCAGCTATCATGCTTTTTGTGAAAAAAAGACCTGGTAGAAAGCAACCAATTTCTAAAAGAAATAGTGACCAGACTGAATGGCGTCCTGAGAAAGAATATAATGATCGCAAAAAAGATGACCCTTATATTTATTAATATGAAATAAGAGCATTTTCAAAATAATTAAAGCACATCTAAATGTTAGACATTCATAGCTATCTAACATTTGGATGTGCTTTTCTTTAGTAAAAGTTTTAAGCAAAGAATTCTTCAAAAGTCTCCACGATTAAATAAATATTTAATAAGCTTAATATCACAATTAAACTCCATGAACAAACATTAATCCAAGTCTTGTTATAAAAAGGACCCATAATATGTTTATTACTTGTAGCCAATTGTAGTGGAATTAAAGAAAATGGTAATGCAATACTTAAAAATACTTGAGAAAATACGAGTAATTGTTCGATTTTAGCTTCATTACCATGGAAAATTACAAGACAAACTAACACTGGAATGACTGCTAATCCACGTGTGATAAGACGACGCATCCAATTAGGGATGGATAGTTTTAAAAAGCCCTCCATTACTATTTGACCGGCCAATGTACCGGTAATAGTTGAGTTTTGACCTGAGGCTAATAAGGCGACTGCAAATAATGTACTCATAATACTACCCAATACGACACCTAATATCGGTTGTGTTTTCAATGCATGATATAAATCATAGAATCCACCTAGACTATCTGCATTTGCTCCATAGAATAATGCTGCTCCAAGCACTAATAATAAGCAATTGACCACAAAAGCTACACTCAATTGGATATTTGAATCGATAGTCGCATATTTAATTGCTTGTGCTTTATCTTTATTACTCTGACGATTATATTTACGTGATTGTACAATCGAAGAATGTAAATATAAATTATGAGGCATGATAGTTGCACCAATAATTCCTAATGCAATATATAATATACTTTGATTTGTCACAATTTCTTTATGGGGCACAAAGCCATTTAAAATATCAATAACGTGCGGTGAAGCGATAAAAACTTCAAAAATAAAAATAAGCAGTACTGTGAAAATCAGTGTACCTACGATAGCTTCAATTTTTCGGAAACCAAATTTCATAATGAAAAGCAATAAGAAAACGTCAAATACTGTAATTAACGCACCGACTATAAGTGGAATATTAAATAATAAATCTAACGCGATAGCACTACCAATAACTTCTGCAATATCAGTAGCAATGATTGCTAATTCGGCGATAATCCAAAATGCAATGGCAACTGGTTTGTTCAGATAGTAACGAGTCATTTGAGCTAAATCATTACCTGAAGCGATACCTAACCGAACGGTCATACTTTGGAGTAACATAGCTGCTAAACTTGAAACTAAAATTACAAATAATAATGTGTAACCAAATTGGGCCCCACCTTGCATTGAGGTAATCCAGTTACCTGGATCCATATAACCGACTGCAACGAGTAACCCTGGGCCTAAAAAAGATAAAAATTTTTGACTTGCACTGTTGTCCCCGCTGAAATCAATAGTGTTGTTAATTTCGTCTAAACTAAGATGTGTTTGATTCTCTTTTAAATTCATGAAGGACCTCCTAAATTCTGATAATTTTATATTAACCAAATATAATATTTAGATCAACCTAATTTTTTAAGAGATAAAAAAATATCGAGGGTAGAGAAGAAACGGAAGACTAGAAAGAATGAGGTTGAGACACTGTTTATCGGTTCCCCAGAGCACAAATTATTAATGTCTCGTTCTCACAAAATATTAATGTCTCACCAGGTTCTCATCATTTTACCCTCGAGATAGAAGGGGATATCTAGAATTTAATAGAATTTCAAGAACTCATCAAATGTTTCTTTAACAAAAGCAAGAAAATCTTTGTCGGTTTTAAGACGCTCGTCAGTCGGTTCGATGGCACGTGCCACAAAGAATTCTCCTTTTTTAACCTTTTTAACACGATCAATTGCTTGATGTAGCTCTTCATCACTGAAATCTTTAATAAATGGTTTTTTAGCTTTCATATGGTCTAAGTTTACGCGATAATCTTCAGGTAAATTTCTAAGTACATCAAAATGTTTATCAAATGTTTTAACACGTTCAGCTTTATCTTTGCCTTCATGCATTACTCCGTACATTAAAAATAATTGATTTCTAAATAATCCAATTTGAAAATGAGGTAACATCTTATATCCACGTTTGTTTGGCGCAAATGCTACCCAAGTATCAATTGGTGGATTAACGCTTCTACGCGCATGTTTCGCGACATGAGCATAAAATGTTTCACCAGTTTGAGAAGTAAAATATTCACTAAAATATTCCCCTAACTGGTTTAATTGAGGTCGTACATATTCATTTAAAGCTTCCATTCGAGCGTCTAGCCCTTCAACGTCAAATGCTTCAAAATCCTTAGGACTAAATGTATATTGCGTCATCTATGGCACTCCTTTTTGAAAAATAAGTTAAGCTTATTTTAGCATAAATTAAATTCCACAAGCGAAGAACTGAATTTAATACAATAAGAGTTTAAATAAAACGTATTAAGGTATACAAAAATGTATAGATATCAATAAGTTCTGTATAATAGGAAGCAACAGGAGATGATGATATGTCATTATATGATTTTGCTAAAGGATTAGTATTAGAAGCAGGAAATAAAGTTAGAACGATGATGAAAGATGAGTTAAATATTGAAACTAAATCTAATCCTAATGATTTAGTGACCAATGTAGATAAAGCTACTGAGAATTATATTTACGAGGCGATATTACGTAATTATCCAGACCATCAAGTCATCGGTGAAGAAGGTCATGGTCATCATATTGAGAATATTGAAGGCGTAGTATGGGTAGTTGATCCTATCGATGGTACGTTGAATTTTGTTCACCAAAAAGAAAACTTTGCTATCTCAATTGGGATATATCGCGATGGTCAACCTTATGCTGGATTTGTTTATGACGTTATGAAAGATGTACTGTATCACGCTAGGGCAGGAGAAGGCGCCTTTGAAAACAAGCATCCATTACCACCTATTGAAGATACAGTATTAAACCAAAGTCTCATAGGAATTAACCCTAACTGGGTAACTAAACCTAAAATTGGCCCTATTTTTTCAGAAATAGTTAATCAATCTAGAAGTTGTAGAGCATATGGTAGTGCTGCGTTAGAAATTATTAGCGTCGCCAAAGGCCAGCTAGCCACATACATGACGTCCCGTTTGCAACCGTGGGATTTTGCTGGTGGTCTAATTATTTTAGACGAAGTAGGAGGTATCAGCAGTAACTTGTTAGGCGAAAAGTTAACAATTGCGAGAGCCAACTCAGTAATTATCGGTAATAAACAAGTCCATCAAGAAATACTTCAAAACTATCTTGAGCCTCATAGCGATGTATTAACCGAGTTACACGAACGTTTCAAAAAATAAAAAAAACGTCTCAGTAAGTCGCCAATTTCTTGAAGATTTATTTCAAGAAAAGGATTACTGAGACTCTTATTAATTATATTTATTAAAGCCAGTTGTTCTCACGATACTTCTTTTTAAGCGTGAATCCAGCGCCAAATGTTGCAATGAAAAGTATAAATGTTAAAATCATCATTGGAATACTACCAGCTCCAACGCTGAAACTAAATAAAACTAAGAGTATAACTGCTATGATTGATAGCACCCAAAATATGCCTTTAGACTTTTGTTTTTCCATCCCAAACCCCACCTTTTTATTATCTTTACTTAATAATATGATATAATAAAAAAGTTGTAATTAAAAGTGGGAGTTTATTCGAGAAAGGATATTATAAAATGACTAATATAAGAGAAGATGTACGTAATATTGCAATTATTGCTCACGTCGACCATGGTAAAACTACGCTAGTAGATGAATTACTTAAACAATCTGGTATTTTTAGAGAAAATGAACATGTTGATGAGAGAGCAATGGACTCTAACGATTTAGAAAGAGAACGTGGTATTACGATTCTTGCAAAAAATACTGCGATTAACTATAAAGGTACAAGAATTAACATCTTGGATACACCAGGACATGCTGATTTTGGTGGCGAAGTAGAACGTATCATGAAAATGGTAGACGGTGTTGTTCTTGTAGTTGATGCCTATGAAGGTACGATGCCACAAACACGTTTTGTTCTTAAAAAAGCACTAGAACAAAATTTAAAACCTGTTGTAGTCGTAAATAAAATTGATAAACCAGCTGCTAGACCAGAAGGTGTAGTAGATGAAGTATTAGATTTATTCATCGAATTAGAAGCAAATGATGAACAATTAGACTTCCCAGTGGTTTACGCATCAGCAGTTAACGGTACAGCTAGTCTTGATGCTGACAAACAAGATGAAAACATGCAATCATTATATGAAACAATTATTGATTACGTACCAGCACCAATTGATAACCATGATGAACCACTACAATTCCAAGTAGCGTTGTTAGACTATAATGACTATGTTGGACGTATTGGTATTGGCCGTGTATTCAGAGGTAAAATGCGCGTAGGAGATAATGTGTCCCTTATTAAATTAGACGGCACAGTTAAAAATTTCCGTGTAACTAAAATCTTCGGTTACTTTGGTTTAAAAAGAGAAGAAATTGAAGAAGCACAAGCTGGCGACTTAATTGCAGTATCAGGAATGGAAGATATCAACGTTGGTGAAACAGTTACACCTACAGATAATCAAGAAGCATTACCTGTATTACGTATTGACGAACCAACACTTGAAATGACATTTAAAGTAAACAATTCACCATTTGCTGGCCGTGAAGGTGACTATGTTACTGCGCGTCAAATTCAAGAACGTTTAGACCAACAACTTGAAACAGATGTGTCATTAAAAGTTACACCAACTGATTCTCCAGATACATGGATCGTAGCAGGCCGTGGAGAACTACATTTATCTATTTTAATTGAAAATATGAGACGTGAAGGCTTCGAACTTCAAGTATCTAAACCTCAAGTTATATTACGTGAAATCGACGGCGTCTTAAGTGAGCCATTTGAACGTGTACAATGTGAAGTACCATCTGAAAATGCTGGTGCAGTTATTGAATCATTAGGCGCACGTAAAGGCGAAATGTTAGACATGATTACAACTGATAATGGTTTGACTCGTTTAATCTTTATGGTTCCTGCACGTGGTATGATTGGTTACACTACTGAATTTATGTCTATGACACGTGGTTATGGTATTATCAACCATACATTTGAAGAGTTTAGACCTCGCGTAAAAGCGCAAATTGGTGGTCGTCGTAATGGTGCCTTAATTTCTATGGACCAAGGCCAAGCAACAGCATACGCTATCATTAACTTAGAAGACCGTGGCGTTAACTTCATGGAACCAGGTACTGAAGTTTATGAAGGTATGATTGTTGGTGAGCATAATCGTGAAAATGATTTAACAGTTAACATCACAAAAGCGAAACATCAAACAAACGTGCGTTCAGCAACTAAAGATCAAACACAAACTATGAACCGTCCTAGAATTCTTACTTTAGAAGAAGCACTAGAGTATGTAAATGATGATGAATTAATAGAGGTAACGCCTCAAAGCATTCGTTTAAGAAAGAAAATTTTAAACAAATCTGCACGTGAAAAAGAAGCAAAACGTGTTAAACAAATGATGCAAGACGAATAATATCGTTTAGCATAAATCAAAAGGCCTTTAATGATTTACTACTAAAATCATTAAAGGCCTTTTGGCTATATAAAAATATATTTTGTAATAACTATTAGTTATTATAATAAGAGTTATCAGAAGATGGCTCTTGGTAGTTACGTTGTTTTGGAGTATCTAAACGACTTTTACAATCATCACACATAAAGGTCTTAATAGGATTATTGCGAAGACGTTTAGCTTCAACAGTGTTTTCATCGATTAACACCTTTGTATCGCAAATAATACATTGCACTTCACGCAAACTAAATCACCTCTATATGGGTTACATACTTAAACTCGTGACTATAGCTTTGAGACTCAGGATTATAAATAAAGCTATCTACTGAGTTATCATCGTATAATCGTTTACCATCTTTTGCGAATTGGAAGAATAAGTACGGTAATAATTCAATTGGGATCTCAATTGAGTCATTATCGTTAAATAATCTAATTGTAGTTGCAGTCTCATAGGGTTCAGCATTTTTAAAGAAAGGCGTCATATTAATTGCAAATGAATCTTCTAATACTGAACGTTTACGATATTTAATTTCTGAATTTAATGTAGGTGGAGTAGTTTGTCCTTCTAAAATTGCTCTATTCCACTCACGGTTATCTTCAAAATTGACCGGTTTTGTACCGTCGAATACACCACTCTCAATGTCTTCAATTTTTACTTTTCTATCGTCGAAAATCCAAGTTGTGCTATCTAAAGTGATAGGAAACTTAACGGCTCCTTTAATTTGAATCATTATGTCCCACTCCCTAATTTCGTTCTATTCATTATTTTATCATATTTAAAATATGCTATTCACTGAATAAACTTGCTTTTTAAAAGGTAGTAAGATAAACTTTTGATATGCAGATATTTAATGATAGGGGGAGTATGTGATGCCGAAGCAATCGAATATTAATAATGTGGCTTATGAACAATTAAATCAAGATGCTGATAGAATCTTACATTTAATTAAAGTTCAAATGGATAATTTAACGATGCCATCTTGCCCATTATATGAAGAAGTTCTCGACACACAAATGTTTGGTTTACAAAAAGAAGTAGATTTTGCGGTGAAGCTTGGTTTAGTAAATAAAGAAGATGGAAAAAACTTAATGCTCCGTTTAGAAAAAGAACTTTCTAAATTGCATGAAGCATTTACGAATGTGTAATTCATTTTAATTAAATATATTAGCAATAATTTGCTATTTAAGTTTATATAATATTAAAACTTGTGTGTAATTACATACAATATAACACGCTAAAGTCAGTCTGGAACATAGAAAGAATGTTCTGGACTGTTTTAAATTTGGCAGTAGTTGTTTGCTATATTGGTTAGGTACCATTTGTTCAATTTTATCTAACCGTAGCGAACATTATTGAATTAGCATGACAGAAATTTATAGAATTGATTTTGTCATTTATGTATTTCATAATTTTAAAAAGTATTAATCTTAAAAAGTGGTTGTAAATGAATAGAGTTACGTTTATATTTGTGAAACAATAAGTGCAAAGTATATAATAGTTTAGACAGAATCTTAATATAAAAAGTAATTTCAATAAACATAGTTTTCTTAAAATTTTAGAATTGGATGATCATTTTTATGAATAACTTAAAAAATATATTTCGATACATAGGTAGAGCTTCTAAGTTCATCGATTATCCATTATTAATTACGTATGTGATTTTATGTCTAATTGGTTTAGTCATGGTATATAGCGCAAGTATGGTTGCAGCCACGAAAGGGACTTTAACAGGTGGATTAGAAGTGGCAGGTACACATTTCTATAATAGACAACTTATGTACGTGATTATGAGTTTTATTGTAGTATTCTTTATTGCTTTTATGATGAATATAAAGATACTCAAACAAGTAAAAGTACAAATGTGGATTATGAGTATTACGTTTATAGTTCTTTGTTTAACGTTAGTAGTTGGTAAAAATATTAACGGTTCAAAGAGTTGGATTAGTTTAGGTTTCATGAATTTACAGGCTTCAGAGTTATTGAAAATTGCATTTATATTATACATATCTTATGTATTAAGTAAAAAATTACCTCAAGTAAGAACGGATTTAAAGCTAATCGCCATGCCATTAACTTTAGTGGGAATTTGCTTGGGCTTAGTACTCTTACAAGGTGATATCGGACAAACATTGCTTATTACTATAATAATAGTATCAATGTTTATTTATGCCGGAATCGGTGTCCAAAAGTTAGTAAAAGGGCCTGTACTTTTCGTAATAATAGCTTTATTACTGGTTGTAGGATTCTTCATTATAAGTGGTATGATGCCACATTATTTGAAAGCACGTTTTAGTACACTTATGAATCCATTTAGCTCAGAAGCGGGGACGGGCTACCATTTATCTAACTCACTAATTGCAATTGGTAATGGCGGATTATTTGGACGTGGTTTAGGTAATGGAATAATGAAACTTGGTTATTTACCGGAAGCCCATACGGACTTTATTTTTGCAGTAATATGCGAAGAACTCGGTCTTATAGGTGGCTTGTTCGTTATTTCTTTACTATTTTTCATCGTTTATCGCGCATTTGTGCTAGCGACAAAAACACCTTCTTATTTTTACAAATTAATATGTATTGGTGTAGCCAGTTATATCGGTAGTCAAACGTTCGTTAATTTAGGTGGTATTTCAGCCACGATTCCGTTAACAGGGGTGCCGTTACCGTTTATTAGTTTCGGTGGTTCCTCAATGTTAAGTTTGAGTATCGCTATGGGGTTATTGCTTTTAGTTGGTAAACAAATTAAAATGGACGAACGAAAAATGAAAAAAGCTAAAAATCAGAAAGTTGATATTCCTCGACGATTTAATTAAGTATAGAACTTAAACCTTTATAAGAATTAGTTAACATCTCCTAATTCTTGTAAAGGTTTTTTATCATTTTTGTGAAATTTGAAGAAAATCTTCTATTTAAGTAGCGCTACTTTATCACAAGTGATAATATAAAGTTATTATTATCAATAACATTTAGTAATAGTTATAATA
>NZ_PPRG01000042.1 GCF_002902625.1 Staphylococcus devriesei | reverse complement strand
GCTCCGTCGTACTCAGGATCCACTCAAGAGAGAATATATTTTCAACTACAGGATTATTACCTTCTTTGATTCAACTTTCCAGATGATTCGTTTAATATATTCTTTTATAACTCCGTATAGAGTGTCCTACAACCCCAATAAGCAAGCTTATTGGTTTGGGCTCTTCCCGTTTCGCTCGCCGCTACTCAGGGAATCGATTTTTCTTTCTCTTCCTCCGGGTACTAAGATGTTTCAGTTCTCCGGGTCTGCCTTCAGACAAGCTATGAATTCACTTGTCGATAACACGACATAACTCGTGCTGGGTTTCCCCATTCGGAAATCTCTGGATCAACGCTTACTTACAGCTACCCAAAGCATATCGTCGTTAGTAACGTCCTTCGTCGGCTTCTAGTGCCAAGGCATCCACCGTGCGCCCTTAATAACTTAATCTATGTTTTCCACCAGACTCTAAATAGCTATCACAATGATAAACAATTTAAAGTGCAAGTTTAAAACCTGTTATTAATCTTGTGAGTGTTCTTTCGAACACTAGCGATTATATTTTTAATGAATTCAAAGCTTTAACACTCTAATTCACTCGGTTTTGCTTGGTAAAATCTAATTTACTTACTTATCTAGTTTTCAATGTACAATCATTTAA
>NZ_PPRG01000041.1 GCF_002902625.1 Staphylococcus devriesei | reverse complement strand
AGATGTGTATAAGAGACAGGTATTATAGCGTTAATTAGTTTTTTATTAGTTACACTAAAAAGCAAAAAGCTTATGATTGTATTAAGTAGCGTAATATTACTTGGGCTTGGCGTTAATTTGATTTACGGTAACAATGTAGTGGAAGCTAAAACAAGTACTTTGAAAAAAGAGCCAGCAAAATTTATTAGGGGCGTGGATGGAGACACTGTTCAGTTATTATATAAAGGTAAGAAATCAACTTTTAGATTATTACTTATTGATACACCTGAAACTAAAGATCCACGTAAACCAGTTCAAAAATACGGTCCTGAAGCAAGCCGATTTACAACATCTATGTTGGCAAATGCACGTACAGTACAAGTTCAATTCGATCGAGGGCAAAGAACAGATAAATATGGTCGTTATTTAGCATATGTTTATGCTAATGGAAGAATGGTCAATGAAGCAGTTGTAAGACAAGGATTAGCTAGAGTAGCGTATGTTTACCCGCCTAATAATACATATCAACAAATGTTATTAACTAGCCAATCTAAAGCACAAGCACAAAAATTAAATATTTGGAGTGGTCAAAAAGCTACCAAAGCTAAAACTAGCGCAAAAGCTTCATCAACTAAAGTTTCTAAACCAAAACCAAAATCAAAAGCAACGAAGCCTAAAACAAGTACTACTAAACCTGCCAAAAAAGAATACTTTAGAAATTGTGACTTAATGAGAAAGAAATATCCTAATGGTGTATCGAAAAACCATCCTGCATACCGCGCCACTCAAGATCGTGATAAAGATGGATGGGCATGTGAATTGAGCAGATAAAATTAAATATTGTGCTTTATGATAAACAAATCTGACTTTATTAAGTTCGGGTTTGTTTTTTATGTGTAATGTACTATTTAAGGGTTTCAAATTAGAAAAAAATATAAATAACGAATTAAACGTAATTATTCTAATCAATTTTTATTGAAAAGCTTTACTAATCAATTAATTGAGCTATCCATGATAAAATAGGTACTAAGATTATAAATATTAGGTGAGGAAACAATGTCTAAGGTCAATTTAGTTGAAAGTCCCTATCCGCTTCAAAATATTAAAGGACTAGGCCCAAAAAGAATTTCATTATTACAAGAATTGAATATATTCACTGTTGAAGATTTAGTATTATACTTACCAACACGGTATGAGGATAATACAGTTGTTGATTTAAATACTGCTGAAGATCAATCTGTGGTCACAGTAAGAGGTCAAGTATATGCAGTGCCTACCGTTGCTTTTTTTGGGAGAAATAAATCTAAATTAACAGTGCATCTTATGGTAGATAATATCGCAGTAAAATGTACATTCTTTAACCAACCATACTTGAAAAAGAAAATAGAACTTCACGAAATGGTAACGGTAAAAGGCAAATGGAATCGTGCTAAACAGGAAATTAATGGGAATCGTATGTTTTTTAATGATCAAACTCAAGACACTAATGAAGTTAAGTTAGAACCTGTTTATCGTATTAAAGAAGGTATTAAACAAAAGCAAATGCGAGATATGATTCATCAAACACTTAATGATGTAACTATTCACGAATGGTTGACTGATGATTTAAGAGAAAAATATAAAATTGAAGCGTTAGATACGACAATTAAAACGCTACATCAACCAAAGGATAGACAAGACTTAATGCGTGCACGTCGTACGTATGCATTCACAGAATTATTTATGTTTGAACTACGCATGCAGTGGCTTAATCGATTGGAGAAAACTTCCGACGAAGCTATCGAGATTAATTATGATATTCAAAAAGTAAAAGCTTTTATTGATACATTGCCTTTTGAATTAACTGATGCCCAAAAGACAAGTGTTAATGAAATTTTTAGAGATTTGAAAGCCCCAGTTAGAATGCATCGTTTATTACAAGGAGATGTAGGCTCTGGTAAAACAGTTGTCGCAGCAATTTGTATGTACGCACTGAAGACAGCGGGATATCAATCGGCCTTAATGGTGCCAACTGAAATTTTAGCTGAACAACATGCCAATAGTTTGACTGATTTGTTTGGAGATTATATGAATGTTGCCTTGCTAACTGGTTCGGTAAAAGGTAAAAAACGACGCGTCTTACTCGAACAATTAGAAAATGGCACTATTGATTGTTTAATCGGCACCCATGCTTTAATACAAGATGATGTTACTTTTCAAAATGTAGGATTAGTGATTACCGATGAACAACACCGTTTTGGAGTAAATCAACGTCAATTACTTAGAGAAAAAGGCGCAATGACCAACGTTTTATTTATGACGGCGACACCTATTCCTAGAACGTTAGCAATTTCAGTATTTGGAGAAATGGATGTTTCTTCGATTAAACAATTACCTAAGGGGAGAAAACCTATTATTACGAACTGGGCTAAACATGAGCAATATGAACAGGTACTAACCCAAATGACTTCTGAGTTAAAAAAAGGTAGACAAGCTTATGTGATTTGTCCGCTAATTGAAAGTTCGGAACATTTAGAAGATGTTCAGAATGTTGTAGCATTATATGAATCGTTACAACAGTATTATGGCAACGAACGAGTGGGACTATTACATGGTAAAATGCAAGCTAGTGATAAAGATGATGTTATGAACCGATTTAGTCGACATGAGATAGATATCTTAGTATCTACTACTGTAGTAGAGGTTGGTGTTAATGTACCTAACGCAACATTTATGATGATTTATGATGCTGATCGTTTTGGTTTATCTACGTTACATCAATTAAGAGGACGTGTTGGTCGAAGTGAACATCAAAGTTACTGTGTGTTAATTGCTTCTCCTAAAACGGAAACTGGAATTGAACGTATGACAATTATGACTCAAACAACAGATGGTTTCGAACTTAGTGAACGTGACTTAGAAATGCGTGGTCCTGGTGATTTCTTTGGTGTAAAACAAAGCGGGCTTCCTGATTTTATGGTGGCAAATATAGTTGAAGATTATAGAATGTTAGAAGTTGCACGTGATGAAGCAGCGGAATTAATACAATCAGGTATTTTCTTTACAGATGGTTATGCGCACTTGCGTACTTTTATAGAAGAGAACTTATTACATGTAAGCTTTGATTAAGTCGCATATATCTTTTTTGAAAAATTAAACTTTCTTATAGCGCATATATAATATTTGTTGAGCTTTATAAATAGAAAGTGTTATGATATGTGAGGAATGATTAAGACTTGGTACTAAATTCACTAGTAAAGGGGGAGTTAAACATTAAATTAAAGAAGACTGAACGTCGTCAAGCTATTCAAAAAGCAATCGACTCAAACCCCTTTATTACAGATAGTGAATTATGCGAAAAATTCGAAGTTAGTATTCAAACGATTAGATTAGATCGTACAAATCTTAATATCCCAGAATTGCGAAAGCGTATTAAATTAGTAGCTGAACAAAATTATGAGCAGATACGTGCATTAGAAGCTAGTGAAGTGATTGGAGATTTGATTCAAGTCGAACCTAATAAATCGGCTCAATCAATCATTGATATCACTGAAGATTCAGTTTTTATGAAAACACAAATTGTGCGCGGTCATGTGTTATTTGCTCAAGCGAATTCATTATGCGTAGCGCTAATACATAATTCGACTGTGTTAACTCAAGAAAGTAATATTGAATTTATTGAAAAAGTGAAGTTACATGATACTGTAAGAGCAGAAGCAATTGTCTTGAATAAGACCATGCAACATTATGTTATTGAAGTAAATTCATTTGTAAAAGATACATTAGTTTTTAAAGGAACGTTTAAAATGTTTTATATAAGTGAGGAACGAATAAATGGTTAAAATTGCTGTAGATATGATGGGTGGCGATGATGCCCCAGGTATTGTTTTAGATGCTGTCGAGAAAGCTATTAATGACTTTAAAGATTTAGAAATTATTCTTTTCGGAGATGAAAAGCAATACACTTTAAATCATGAACGTATTACATTTAGACACTGTTCTGAAAAAATCGAAATGGAAGATGAACCAGTTAGAGCAATTAAGCGTAAGAAAGATAGTTCAATGGTGCGTATGGCTGAAGCGGTTAAGAATGGTGAAGCAGATGGTTGTGTTTCAGCAGGTAATACAGGGGCCTTAATGTCAGCAGGCTTATTTATTGTAGGCCGTATTAAAGGCGTGGCTCGTCCGGCGCTCGTGGTAACACTTCCTACTATTAATGGTAAAGGTTTTGTCTTTTTAGATGTAGGAGCTAATGCTGACGCAAAGCCAGAACACTTGTTGCAATATGCGCAACTGGGTAATATTTATGCGCAAAAAATTCGTGGTATTGCACAACCTAAAGTGTCATTACTCAATATTGGTACAGAAGCTGCAAAAGGTAATACATTGACTAAAAAGGCCTATACACTATTAAGTGAAGATAGTAGTTTTAATTTCGAAGGTAATATAGAAGCTAAAACGTTGATGGAAGGGCAAACCGATGTAGTCGTAACAGACGGTTACACTGGTAACATGATATTGAAAAATATTGAAGGTACGGCAAAATCAATTGGTAAAATGCTAAAAGAAACGTTACTAAGTAGCTTTAAAAATAAATTAGCTGCCTTAGTGTTAAAGAAAGATTTAGATACATTTTCTAAAAAAATGGACTATGCCGAATATGGTGGCTCAGTATTATTAGGGTTAAATGGTACTGTTGTTAAAGCTCATGGTAGTTCAAACGCTCGTGCATTTTATTCAGCGATACGACAAGCTAAGGTTGCAGGAGAAGAAAAAATAGTCGACATTATGAAAGAAACGGTTGGTGATGAAAATGAGTAAAACTGCAATTGTTTTTCCAGGACAAGGTGCTCAAAAAGTAGGCATGGCGAGTGACTTATATAATGAAGAAACAACAGCCACTGCAATACTAAATACTGCACAAAAAGCTGTCGATTTTGATTTATTAGAAACAATGTTTACTGATAGTGAAGGTAAATTAGGAGAAACAGAGAACACACAACCTTCATTACTTACGCACAGTGTGGCGTTGTTAAAAGCCCTTAAAGGTATAGACGCCGATTACACTATGGGACATAGTCTAGGTGAATATTCTAGTTTAGTAGCTGCAGGCGTGCTTAAGTTTGAAGATGCAGTGAAAATTGTTAGAAAACGTGGACAACTGATGGCTCAAGCTTTTCCAAATGGTGTAGGAAGTATGGCAGCGGTTTTAGGTTTAAGTTATGAAGAAGTAGATAAGATTTGTAAAGATTTATCTACTGAAGACGAATTAATTGAACCTGCAAATATTAACTGTCCAGGACAAATTGTAGTTTCTGGCCACAAATCGTTAATTGATAAGTTAGCTGAAGAAGGTAAAGCGTTAGGCGCTAAACGTGTTTTACCATTGGCTGTGTCTGGACCTTTCCACTCATCTATGATGCAAGTGATTGAAAAAGACTTTGAAGCGTATATTAATCAATTTGAATGGCATGACGCACAATTTCCAATTATCCAAAATGTGAATGCTCAAGGAGAAACGGATGCTACAACGATTAAACAAAATATGGTAAAGCAACTTTATTCACCAGTACAATTTATTAAATCTACAGAATGGTTAATCGATCAAGGCGTAGATCACTTTATAGAAATTGGTCCTGGCAAAGTGTTATCAGGTTTAATCAAAAAAATTAACCGTGATGTAAAATTAACATCAATTCAAACTCTAGACGACGTGAAAGGATGGAATGAGAATGACTAATAAAAATGCTTTAGTAACGGGTGCTTCACGAGGAATCGGTCGTAGTATCGCTTTACAATTAGCAGAAGATGGTTTTAATGTAGCAGTAAATTTTGCAGGAAATAAAGAAAAAGCCGAAGCGGTAGTTGCAGAAATTAAAGATAAAGGTGTAGAAAGTTTCGCAATTCAAGCTAACGTGGCCAATGGTGATGAAGTTAAAGCCATGATTAAAGAGGTAGTTAATCAATTTGGCTCTTTAGACGTATTAGTTAATAACGCAGGAATTACACGCGATAATTTATTAATGCGTATGAAAGAGCAAGAATGGGATGACGTTATCAACACTAACTTAAAAGGTACATTCAATTGTATTCAAAAAGCGACACCGCAAATGTTACGTCAACGTGGAGGCTCCATCATTAACTTATCAAGTATTGTAGGTGCAATGGGCAATCCTGGTCAAGCCAACTATGTCGCTACTAAAGCGGGTATTGAAGGATTAACAAAATCTAGTGCGCGTGAATTAGCTTCTCGTGGTATTACTGTTAACGCAGTGGCACCTGGATTTATCGTTTCTGACATGACTGATGCATTAAATGATGATTTAAAATCACAAATGCTAGAACAAATTCCTTTATCACGCTTCGGTGAAGATAAAGATATTGCTAACACTGTAGCCTTTTTAGCGTCAGAACGTGCTAAATATATTACTGGCCAAACAATTCACGTTAATGGTGGCATGTACATGTAAGTAGATGAATAATCAATGCTTAGAAAGGTAAATTGGTTTTAATTCTTCATTGTTTCAATTTGCTATGTACGTTAAATTATTCAAAACAGATAAACATGTTTATCTATAAGACTATTTAATAAACACTTGTGTTTTACCCATTAAAATGGGAAAATATAATAGTCTATGGATAGACACTTTTAAAGGAGGTGAATCGACGTGGAAAACTTCGATAAAGTAAAAGATATCATCGTTGATCGTTTAGGTGTAGACGCTGATAAAGTAACAGAAGACGCATCATTCAAAGATGATTTAGGCGCTGACTCACTTGATATCGCTGAATTAGTAATGGAATTAGAAGATGAATTTGGTACTGAAATTCCTGATGAAGAAGCTGAAAAAATCAACACTGTTGGTGATGCTGTTAAGTATATCAATAGTCTTGAAAAATAAAAAACTTACATCTGAGTCGTCTACAAGATGGCTCAGATTTTTTCATAGGGATTTAATATAGAATAAGTTATTGGAGGTTGTAGCATGACAAATCACAAGAAAACAGAAATGGTAAATGACTTTCAACAGCAGTTTTCAAAGAAAATGACAGAACTTGGCTTTAAATATTCCAATATTGATTTATATCAACAAGCTTTTTCACATTCTAGTTTTATCAATGACTTCAACATGGATCGCTTAGCTCATAATGAACGTCTTGAATTTTTAGGAGATGCGGTATTAGAATTGACGGTTTCACGCTACCTTTTTGATAAACATCCTAATTTACCTGAAGGTCATTTAACTAAAATGCGAGCAACAATCGTATGTGAGCCCTCACTTGTAATATTTGCGAATAAAATTAACCTAAACCGTTTAATCTTATTAGGGAAGGGTGAAGAGAAGACAGGCGGTAGAACACGTCCATCACTCGTTTCTGACGCGTTCGAAGCATTTGTTGGTGCATTGTATCTTGACCAAGGCTTAGATACAGTTTGGAAATTTGCCGAGAAAGTTATCTTTCCATATGTGGAAGATAATGAATTAGTTGGTGTCGTGGATTATAAAACACAATTTCAAGAGTATGTACATAGTCAGAATAAAGGTGATGTGAAATATCGTCTAATTAAAGAAGAAGGTCCAGCACATCATCGTTTATTTACATCTGAAGTTATTTTGGAAGAGAAAGCTGTTGCAGAGGGCCAAGGAAAAACTAAAAAAGAATCTGAACAAAAAGCGGCCGAAAGTGCATATAATAAATTGAAAAAGTCAACTTCCAAAAAGTAAAGTATATAGTGAGTGGGAGAGAAATCTAAGCTACGAATTTGGTATTCTTTCCGTGGTATGGTGAATGAGGTTGGGGCGTTGTTTATCGGTTTTCCAGAGCATAAGTTACTAATGTCTCAGTCTCTTCCAACCCCATTGAATATTGTCCTCTTCTCAACAAGAATGAGTATGAACGATTAACAAGGAGAATAGTATGGTGTATTTAAAATCAATAGATGCCATAGGGTTTAAATCATTTGCAGATCGCACTGATGTTCAATTTGATAAAGGCGTAACTGCAATTGTCGGCCCTAATGGCAGTGGGAAAAGTAATATTACAGATGCCATTAAATGGGTGCTAGGCGAGCAATCAGCTAAATCTCTACGTGGCTCTAAAATGGAAGATATTATTTTCTCAGGTGCAGAGCATCGTAGTGCACAAAATTATGCAGAAGTTCAATTAAAATTAGATAATAAAGCAAGACAATTGCAAATTGATGCTGATGATATCGTTGTTACACGTCGTCTATACCGAAGCGGTGAAAGCGAATATTATTTAAATAATGATAAAGCAAGATTACGTGATATTACTGAGTTGTTCTTAGATTCTGGGTTAGGGAAAGAAGCGTTTAGCATTATTTCTCAAGGTAGAGTAGATGAAATACTTAATGCGAAACCCATTGATAGACGTCAAATACTCGAAGAATCTGCAGGCGTCTTAAAATACAAAAAACGAAAAGCTGAATCACTTCAAAAATTGGATAGTACGGAGGATAATTTATCTCGCGTAGAAGATATCTTGTATGACTTGGAAGGTCGAGTTGAGCCCTTGAAAGCTGAAGCTTCGATTGCTAAAGAATATATACAACTATCAAAAGAAATGAAACAAAGCGATGTTATTGTCACTGTACATGATATTGACCAATATTCAGAAGATAATCGTGAATTAGACCATCGTCTAAATGATTTAAAGAGTCAACAAGCAAATAAAGAAGCGAAACAAGCTCAAATCAACCAATATTTGCAAAAGCAAAAAACAAAGCGTCAACATATTGATAATGAAGTTGAACAATTGAATTATGATTTAATTAGAGCAACTGAAGAATATGAAAAGTATACAGGACAGTTAAATGTCTTAGAAGAAAGAAAACGTAATCAATCTGAAACAAACGCCCGTTTTGAAGAAGAGCTAGAGAATCTTAATCACGAATTAGAGACTGTACAACGGGAGAAGAAAAGCGTTGAACAACAACGTGCTTCTTTAAAAGATAAACAAAAACAACTGAACAACGAAATTCATCAATTAGAATCTCAATTATATGTGTCGGATGAACAACATGAAGAAAAGTTAGAAACGATAAAAAATAATTACTATGAATTGATGTCCGAACAGTCTGATGTAAATAATGATATACGTTTTCTTGAACATACTATTAAGGAGAATGAAGCTAAAAAATCTCGTCTTGATTCACGGTTAGTCGAAGCATTTAATCAACTTAAAGAAATTCAAACAGAAATTACAACAGTGAATAATCAACATCAAAATACTTTAAAACAGCTCAAAGATATTGAAAAAAATACACAACAACTTGAGAAAGATTTATCCGAAGCTAAACGTCTGCAAACAGAGTATGAAGATAAATTATATCAAGCATATCGTTATACAGATAAAATGAAAGCAAGAGTTGAAAGTTTAGAAACTCAAGAAGAAGATTATACCTACTTCTTTAATGGTGTTAAACATGTGTTAAAAGCAAAACATAATACGCTACAAGGCATTCGAGGCGCTGTAGCTGAAGTTATTGATGTACCGTCTGAACTAACACAAGCGATAGAAACTGCATTAGGTGCTTCCTTACAACATATTATAGTTGATACAGAAAAAGATGGACGTCAAGCTATTCAATTTTTAAAACAAAAAGGTCTAGGCAGAGCCACATTTTTACCTTTAAATGTAATTAAACCACGAAGATTAACTGTGGATATCAGACAAATAGCGCAAAATACAACTGGTTTTATTAATTTAGCTTCGGAGGCTGTGCGTGTAAATTCTGAATATCAAGATGTAGTCGGAAATCTTTTAGGTACCACTATCATTGTCGATAACCTTAAAAATGCTAATGAACTTGCGAGAGCTATTCAATATAAAACTAGAATAGTTACGCTTGAAGGGGATATAGTAAATCCAGGTGGTTCGATGACTGGTGGTGGCGCGCGTAAAACTAAAAGTATCTTGTCACAAAAAGATGAGTTGACTACAATGCGTACGCAATTACAACAATATGAAACGCAAACACAGGAATTTGAAAAGCAATTACAACAACAAAAAGATAAAGTTGAACAAATGAGTGAAGAGTATTTCACTTTAAGTCAACAATATAATGAAGTTAAAGAAACATCTCATAATGAAGCACTTCAGCTAGATCGTTTAAAAACACAAGAAACACATATTAAAGACGAACATGAAGAATTTGAATTTGAGAAAAATGACGGATATCAAAGTGACCATAGTCGTACCACTTTAACTGAAAAGCAAGAACGTTTATCTTCAATTAAGGAACAACTTAAACAACTTGAAGATGATATTGAACGTTATACTCAGCTTTCTAAAGAAGGTAAAGAAAATACTTCACAAATTCAACAACAATTAAACCAAAAACGCTCTGATCTCGCTGTTGTTAAAGAACGAATGAATGCCCATAAATCATCATTAGAGCGAATTGATAAACAAATTACTAACATAAAACAACAATTGCATGATGTCCAAGAAAAAATTGAATTGTTCAATTCAGACGACATGATGGGTAAGCAAGCCTTTGATAAACTTCAAGCTAATATTGAAGAAAAAGAAACATTACGTGAAACAATAACGAATAAACTGAAAGATTTGAAACAACAGCGAATGGATATTAATGAAGATATAGAAATTCATGAAGCAAAACTTCAAGAATGTCATCAAGATTTACTTTCGATTGAGAGCTTTTACCAAGATATAAAAGCGCAACAATCTAAATTAGATGTCCTTATTAATCATGCCATTGATCATTTAAATGAAACGTACCAATTAACTGTAGAACGTGCACGAGAAGAGTATCATTCAGAAGACACTATCGAAAATCTTAGAAAAAAAGTAAAACTTACTAAGATGTCGATTGAAGAATTAGGACCAGTGAATATCAATGCCATCGAACAATTTGAAGAATTAAATGAACGATATACCTTCCTTAACGATCAACGTAATGATTTACGTGAAGCAAAACATACACTTGAACAAGTTATAAGTGAAATGGATCAAGAAGTGAAGGGTCGTTTTAAAGATACATTCTTACAAGTGCAAGAACATTTTTCTACAGTATTTCAGTCGTTATTTGGTGGTGGACATGCTAAATTAGAGTTAACTGATGATGACTATCTATCAGCAGGGGTAGATATTATAGTACAACCTCCTGGTAAGAAGTTACAACACTTATCATTATTAAGTGGCGGTGAACGTGCTTTAAGTGCCATTGCGTTACTTTTCGCCATATTGAAGGTACGTTCTGCACCATTTGTTATACTAGATGAAGTGGAAGCGGCGCTTGATGAAGCTAACGTGATACGTTATGCCCAATTTTTAAAAGAATTATCTATACAAACACAATTTATTGTTATTACACACCGTAAAGGAACAATGGAATATTCCGATCGTTTATACGGAGTGACGATGCAAGAATCAGGTGTCTCTAAATTAGTAAGTGTAAATTTAAATACAATAGATGAGGTTATGGAGGAGGAACAAGTATGAGTTTCTTTAAACGATTAAAAGATAAATTTTCAACTAAATCTACAGAAGATATTGAACAAGAGCTAACTGAAGAAGAAACCTCAAGTGATGAAATTTCACATGAAGATAGTGAGCCAGAGCCCACGCCTAGAAAGAAACCACGTAAATTAAGTGAAGCTGACTTTGACGATGACGGTTTAATTTCAATAGAAGACTTTGAAGAAATTGAAGCTCAAAGAATGGGAGCAAAATTTAAAGCTGGTTTAGAAAAATCACGTCAAAACTTCCAAGAGCAATTAAATAATTTAATTGCGCGTTATAGAACTGTAGACGAAGAATTCTTCGAAGCTTTAGAAGAGATGTTGATTACAGCCGATGTAGGTTTTAATACCGTGATGCAATTAACTGAAGAATTACGTGTAGAAGCACAACGTCGTAATATTCAAGAAACCGAAGATTTACGTGAAGTTATTGTGGAAAAAATTGTCGAAATTTACCATCAAGAAGATGATCATTCAGAAGCAATGAATCTTGAAGATGGACGTTTAAATGTCATCTTAATGGTAGGTGTCAATGGCGTAGGTAAAACCACAACTATCGGTAAGTTAGCACACCGTTATAAAATGGAAGGCAAAAAAGTAATGCTTGCCGCGGGTGACACTTTCAGAGCTGGAGCTATTGACCAATTACAGGTTTGGGGTGACCGTGTTGGTGTAGAAGTGGTTAAACAAAGTGAAGGATCAGATCCAGCAGCTGTAGTTTACGATGCAATTAATGCAGCTAAAAATAAAGGAGTAGACATTTTAATCTGTGATACAGCAGGTCGTTTACAAAATAAAGCTAACTTAATGCAAGAGTTAGATAAAATGAAACGTGTGATTAATCGTGCCGTACCAGATGCACCACACGAAGCATTATTATGTTTAGACGCTACAACAGGACAAAACGCATTGTCTCAAGCACGTTCATTTAAAGAAGTAACAAACGTTTCAGGTATCGTATTAACTAAATTAGATGGTACTGCCAAAGGTGGTATTGTACTTGCGATTAGAAACGAACTCCATATTCCAGTTAAATACGTAGGTCTAGGTGAAAAACTAGACGATTTACAACCATTCAACCCTGAAAGCTATGTTTACGGTTTATTCGCCGATATGATTGAACAAAATGAAGATATCCCTGAAGAAATAGCCAACTCAGAATCTGAGAATGAGGAACACACACATGGGGAAAAATGATTTAGTCAAAACGTTAAGAATGAATTATTTATTTGACTTTTATCAATCATTATTGACTGAAAAACAGCGTAATTATCTTGAATTATTTTACCTAAAAGACTACTCATTAAGTGAGATTGCAGAGACATTTGATGTGAGTAGACAAGCAGTTTATGATAATATAAGGAGAACTGGCGATTTAGTTGAAAATTATGAAACTAAGCTAAATTTATATGAAAAGTTTCAACAACGCCAACATATCTATGAACAGATGAAATTATCACTAAATGATACAAATAAATTACAATATTATATTAATCAATTAGAAGAACTTGAATAACTTGAATAACTTGAATAACTAGAGATAAAGGAGGGCAATTAATATGGCATTTGAAGGATTATCCGATCGTTTGCAGAATACAATGCAAAAAATTCGTGGTAAAGGTAAAGTGACTGAAGCAGACATCAAAACTATGATGCGTGAAGTACGTCTTGCTTTACTTGAAGCCGATGTTAACTTTAAAGTAGTAAAAGATTTCGTAAAAACTGTATCAGATCGCGCCCTAGGATCAGATGTAATGCAATCATTAACACCTGGTCAACAAGTCATAAAAATTGTACAAGATGAACTAACACAATTAATGGGAGGAGAAAACTCTTCGATTACAATGGCAAATAAGCCACCTACAGTTGTAATGATGGTCGGTTTACAAGGTGCCGGTAAAACAACGACTGCTGGTAAATTAGCGTTATTAATGCGCAAAAAATATAATAAAAAACCAATGTTAGTCGCTGCTGATATTTATCGTCCAGCTGCAATTAACCAATTACAAACTGTAGGTAAACAAATTGATATCCCAGTGTATAGCGAAGGGGATCAAGTTAAACCTCAACAAATCGTCGAAAATGCTTTACAACATGCTAAAGAAGAACACTTAGACTTCGTCATTATCGATACTGCGGGACGTTTACACATTGATGAAACATTAATGAATGAACTTCAAGAAGTAAAAGAAATTTCAAAACCAAATGAAATTATGTTAGTTGTAGATGCAATGACCGGTCAAGACGCCGTGAATGTAGCACAATCATTCGATGACCAATTAGACGTTTCTGGTGTAACTCTAACTAAATTAGATGGCGACACACGTGGTGGGGCAGCATTATCTATTCGTGCGGTTACTCAGAAACCTATTAAATTCGTTGGTATGAGTGAAAAACTAGACGGACTAGAATTGTTCCATCCTGAACGTATGGCCTCTCGTATCCTTGGTATGGGCGACGTTTTAAGTCTCATTGAAAAAGCACAACAAGATGTTGACCAAGACAAAGCTAAAGACTTAGAAAAGAAAATGCGTGAATCTTCATTTACATTAGATGATTTCTTAGAACAATTAGATCAAGTAAAAAACTTAGGTCCACTTGATGATATTATGAAAATGATTCCAGGCATGAATAAGATGAAAGGCATGGATAAGTTAAATATGAGCGAGAAGCAAATCGATCATATTAAAGCAATTATTCAGTCCATGACACCGGCAGAAAGAGAAAATCCGGCTGTCTTAAATGTATCGCGAAAAAAACGTATTGCTAAAGGTTCTGGTCGTTCATTACAAGAAGTGAATAGATTAATGAAACAGTTTAATGATATGAAGAAAATGATGAAACAATTTACTGGCGGTAGTCGTAAAGGTAAAAAGGGTAAACGTAGTCAAATGGAAAATATGCTTAAAGGCATGAATTTACCATTTTAATAAAATGATTGAGGAGCGGGATAGAATCTTTGATAGCGTCATTAGATTTTAGTCACCGCTCCTTTAAAATTAAAAGTAAAGTAGTCAATGGCTAAAAATAGACTATAAATAGTACTTAGTGATATAAAATCAATTGGTAAAGAAAAAACTCTTTACAAAGTTTTATGTTCCTGTTATCATTATTTCTTGTAGAAAATAAAAAATGAAAAGATTTAAAGGAGAGTTTTATATATGGCAGTTAAAATTCGTTTAACTCGTTTAGGTTCAAAAAGAAATCCATTCTATCGTATCGTTGTAGCTGATGCTCGTGCACCACGTGACGGTCGTATCATCGAACAAATCGGTACTTACAACCCAGCTAGCGTTAATGCTCCAGAAGTTAAAATTGACGAAGAATTAGCTTTAAAATGGTTAAAAGACGGAGCTAAACCAACTGATACAGTTCATAATATCTTATCTAAACAAGGTATTTTAAAAACTTTTGACGAACAAAAACATACTAAATAATTAGTACAACTTTATTATAATAGAGTTTAACGAGCCTAGGGCATTGATATTGGAATGTTCTAGGCTCGTTAGTTTAGAACAGGTTATCTCACAAGAAACTATGTTCAACCTTAATTCTATTGATGGGGCGGGGTGACGAAATCATTGAGAATCAATTAGATTTCCACCCTGCTTTCTTATGGTTAAAAGTTACTTAAATGCATGGTATGATAAATATAATAATTTAAAATAACTATAAAGTGTTGAGAGAGGTGCGAACATGCAAGTTGAGGTTGGCCAAATTGTAAATACTCATGGTATAAAAGGTGAGGTTAAAGTAAAATCCAATTCTGATTTTACAGAAACCCGTTTTCAACCAGGAGAAACTTTGTTTGTAAAACATAATAATAATGAAATTGAGCTAACAGTCACATCCTATCGTGTGCACAAAGGCTTTCATATGCTTAAATTTAAAGGTATAGATAATATTAATGATGTAGAACATTATAAAGGAGATTATTTATATCAAGAACGTGATCATGAGGATATTGAATTAGACGAAAATGAATTTTATTATTCAGATATCATCGGTTGTACAGTATTTGACGAGGAAAATAATCCTATTGGACGTGTGATTAATATTTTTGAAACCGGCGCAAATGATGTGTGGGTAGTAAAAGGGGATAAAGAATATCTTATTCCTTATATTGCAGATGTAGTAAAAGACGTTGATATTGATAATAAGACGATTCGGATTACGCCTATGGAAGGATTGTTAGATTAATGAAAATTGATTATTTAACGTTATTTCCTGAAATGTTTGAAGGTGTACTTCAACATTCAATTTTAAAACGTGCTCAAGATAAAGAAATTATCACAGTTAATACTGTTAATTTCAGAGATTATGCGATTAATAAGCATAATCAAGTTGATGATTATCCGTTTGGCGGAGGCCAAGGAATGGTATTAAAGCCAGAACCTGTGTTTAATGCGATGAAAGATTTACAACGTAGTGAAAAAACACGAGTGATTTTAATGTGTCCTCAAGGGCGTCCATTTTCTCAAAAAATTGCACAAGAATTGAGTGAAGAAGAACATCTTGTGTTTATTTGTGGCCACTATGAAGGATATGATGAACGTATTAGAGAGCATTTAGTGACGGATGAAATTTCAATGGGGGATTACGTACTAACAGGCGGTGAGTTGCCGGCGATGACAATGACAGATGCAATTGTACGTTTAATACCAGGAGTTCTAGGTAACCAACAATCTCATCAAGATGATTCTTTTTCAGATGGGTTACTAGAGTTTCCTCAATATACTCGGCCTAGAGAATTTGAAGAAATGACTGTGCCAGATGTCTTATTATCTGGCAATCATGCAAATATTGAACAATGGCGTCATGAACAAAAATTAATTCGAACATATTCTAAACGCCCTGACCTGTTAGAAGATTATCCTTTAACTGAAAAAGATAAAGAAATTATAGAAAGCTATAAAAAGCGATTGAAAAACGAGAAGTAGTATGCTAATATATATCAAGTGTGAAAAGACACTAAATATCACTATGATCCGCTGCTATATGTATGTCGAGGCAAGAACATAGGTTGAAGGAGAGTATAAAAATGAGTAATCATAAGTTAATCGAAGCAGTAACTAAATCACAATTACGCACTGACTTACCAGCTTTCCGTACAGGTGACACTTTACGTGTACACGTACGTATCGTTGAGGGTTCACGTGAGCGTGTCCAAGTATTCGAAGGTGTTGTAATTAAACGTCGCGGTGGAGGAATTTCTGAAACTTTCACAGTTCGTAAAATTTCTTCAGGTGTAGGTGTGGAACGTACATTCCCATTACACACTCCAAAAATCGAGAAAATCGAACTTAAACGTCGTGGTAAAGTACGTCGTGCTAAATTATACTACTTACGTAGTTTACGTGGTAAAGCTGCTAGAATCCAAGAAATTCGTTAATCAGCATTATAAACATAAGCATGAGATAAAGGTTAGCAACAACAGTTATCTTATAAATAAGCTTCTAGTGTCTTCTTGTAGAGGAGATATTAGAAGCTTTTTATTTTAGTACTAATTTGTGAGTGAATCGCAGTTTAGCGCATGTTTATTCCTATTCAACTTTGTCGGGGGTGGAATGATGAAATCTTGGAAATTTGGCAGTAGTTGTCTGAAATGAAGATGCGTTCGAATCTCACTTTCTTCATTTCTAGTCAACCTTGCCGGGGCGGGACGACGAAATCTTGGAAATTACATTAGATTTCTGTCCCACTCCCAAACAATACGAAGTATTAATAAAAGAGAAGCGTAGAGAAGATTCATGGTTGAATCATCTCTACGCTATTAATTTGGGATTTATATCTCAAGCTAATCTTATATATAACTAATTCTAGTGTTTTCTTTTTAACCATTTACTAAATGCAATACTAAGTACAATACCTATAACACTTACAATGATTAAAGGATAAAAATAGGGTGGAGTGTAAGTTACTCGGATATGCGTATCTCCCTTATTGACAGGAATCGCAGTCATAATGCCATTAGCTTCTTTTACTTCAACTTCTCTGCCATTAACCGTAGCATGCATACCTTTAGCATAAACGGTAGGAAGAACAACGTAACCAGAGCTTTGCTTAGGTTTTGTCACTGAGTAACCATTTCGTTCTTCTTGTACTTTAACAGGTGTTAAGTCCTCTGTCGCTTTATGCAGAGTATGATAGTCTTCTCCATAAATTCCTTTAATAGATAGACGATAGTTACCTGTCGATAATCGTACTTTTAATTCATCCGATGATTTCACTTTCATTGTGACAGGTGTCACAAACCGTCGATATTTATAGCTCAATTCATTTCGATTTTGTGAGTATTCATTGACACCCACTACATGTGCTTTGTCAGGTGAGAGTAACTCGACGTCCATTTCTATATACAAATCTTTATATTTATTAGCAATAGAACTAGGTAAATTTAATGTCACGCCACCATCATCTTTATTTACCTTTAAATGATCCTTATTTTTCCAAGTTGCATCTCTAGTTGAAATCTCCGCTTCCTCTAATAAATTTTTGTTTTTAGGAAGTGAAGTAGTTGAGTTATCAGAATGTTGGCTAAAGACAACGCCCTGTAACATAGCTTGTTCACGATCTAAAGGAGACTTAAGTTCATTAGCCGCATAAATCTTATTAGTAACATGTGCTGCTGGATAATCTATTATATTTTTACTATGAATTAATTTATCTTTACCATTTACGAAAGTGTCTATCTTTTTAAAGCCATAAGGCATGTTTAAGTCGTCGGGATGACGGAAACGATCTCGTACATTCCATAAAGCCTCGAGATTAGCACGGTTACCTAAATAACGATACGTGCTATTTTTATCTACTGGCATATTAATTTGCATTAATTTATCATAATATTTCAATATATCTCCATCGAAAATACTGGAATATAATGAGATGCCATTATAGTCATAAATAAAAGGAGAATTAAGTGCATAACCTGACATATAATCGATGCGATGGAATGGATTTTGATTCTTATGATTTAACTTATCGATAGTTTTTGCGAGTACAGTATTATGATAGCTTGGGTCTTTAATTGTATCCATAGTTGTCGCGTATGGATCAATCGTGCGTTGTCTAGAATCGTGCGTCATAACGACCTGTTGAACGATAAATAGGACGACGATAACTAATAATACAACAGGGTTATTAAGCCACTTTTTCTGCCATACAAACAGTGCCAAGACTATAATGATAAGAAATGCTACAATCATCCAGCTTACAAAATTATCGGCTATTATAAAACGCACAATTCCTACTATTAAGACAGGTAGAGCTGAAAATGAAAATTGCTTTATTGATAATTCGGACAAATGTTGAATGTATAATGCACATAGCGCACTAGTAGATAGAACTAAAAAGTATACCCAACGACGCTGTGGTAGTGAGAAACCGTTAAATGCACTATCAAAATATTGGGACAGTGAGCCGATAAGTAAGAACCAAGTAATTATGGCAAACAAGCGATAATAATAGTATTTATATAATTTGAAAGTTAATAACGCAACAAGCGCAACAAGTGTAATTGTAATATAAAAACCATTTGAGAATATATAATAGCTGTCTCTTATACACATCT
>NZ_PPRG01000040.1 GCF_002902625.1 Staphylococcus devriesei | reverse complement strand
ATTTAAGGTTATCTATTGAGTAGAAACTTCATAGGTAATCTTATTTATATTTGTCTCAATTATTCCATCATAATAAAGAAATTAAATAAAAATACATATAAATTTTCCTATTAAAAATAACTACTAAAATTAAAGTAAAGGAGCTTATGAAGTGAAGAAGGAAAAGCGTTTAGACCTACTATTATCAATCATTAATCAGAATGATTTTAGCAAAAAGCAAGAAATAGTAGACTATCTGGTCACACATTTTAATGTTTATTGTAGTTTAACAACTATATCGCGTGATTTAGAAAAATTAAATGTATATAAAATACCTATTACTAGTAACAAATACTTTTACAAACAAATAAATCAAAATAATCAAATAAAGGCTAGAAAAAAATTAGAAAGTTATAATGATGAAATCCAAAAAATAATAGTTAAAGACAGTTATATATTAATAAAAACGTCGCCTGGTTTTGCTCAGAGTATAAACTACTATATTGATCAGCTAAAAATGAAAGAAATATTAGGAACAATTGGTGGTAATGACACAATTATGATACTAACTACATCAAATGAGAGGGCACAATATATTTGTTATCAACTGTTCAATTCTAAGAAAAAGTAAGAGTTCTTCAAATCGAAATGATTACTAATACAAAAAAATGTATAAGAAACTTTTTAAAGAAAAAAACTAAGTAATAAAATGATTAATTTACAGGAAATATACATTTTTTATCCTCATAGTGAATATTTAACCAATTTTATGTATTGAATAAATCAGAATGAGTGAAAAAACTGCCATACAACTTGTGAAATAATTCACACAACTATTCTTGGAAGCGCTTTATACTAATGGTGAAATAAAGCAAAGGAGGAAGTTGAGTATGGTACAACAACCCATTCAAGTAAACAGTGAAATTGGAAAATTGAAGACAGTGCTATTAAAAAGACCAGGTAAAGAATTAGAAAATCTAGTGCCTGATCATCTAAGTGGTTTACTGTTCGATGATATTCCTTATCTGAAAGTAGCACAAGAAGAGCATGATAAATTTGCTCAAGCTTTAAGAGATGAGGGAATCGAAGTTGTATATTTAGAAAAACTTGCTGCAGAAGCTATCTCTGAAGCGAAAGTACGTGAACAATTTATCGATGATATCTTAGCTGAATCTAAAAAAACAGTACTAGGCCATGAAGAAGAAATCAAGAAATTCTTCGCAAACTTATCAGATCAAGAACTTGTCGATAAAGTGATGGCGGGTGTGCGTAAAGAAGAAATTAAGTTAGAAACGACACACTTAGTTGAATATATGGATGATCGTTATCCATTTTATCTTGACCCAATGCCTAACCTTTACTTCACACGTGACCCTCAAGCATCTGTAGGTAGAGGCATGACAATTAACCGTATGTACTGGAGAGCCCGTCGAAGAGAATCAATTTTTATAACTTATATTTTAAAACATCATCCTCGTTTTAAAGATGCGGACGTGCCGGTGTGGTTAGACCGTGATTCAAGCTTCAACATTGAAGGTGGAGATGAGTTAGTACTTTCTAAAGAAACGTTAGCTATCGGTATTTCTGAGCGTACTTCAGCACAAGCTATCGAACGCTTAGCTCGAAACATTTTTAATGATGAAAAATCTACATTCAAAAAAGTTGTAGCGATTGAAATACCAAATAGTCGTACATTTATGCATCTAGATACAGTCTTCACAATGATTGATTATG
The DNA here is from genome assembly GCF_002902625.1 of Staphylococcus devriesei. GTDB lineage: Bacteria > Bacillota > Bacilli > Staphylococcales > Staphylococcaceae > Staphylococcus > Staphylococcus devriesei. The sequence continues at coordinate 2,790 of NZ_PPRG01000040.1, read as the reverse complement.
ATAAATTTACGGTTCATTCAGCTATCTTTAAAGAAGAAAATAACATGAACATCTTTACAATCGAATATGATGACGCAAAAGATGATATTAAAATCACACACTCAAGTAAATTACGTGAAACACTTGCAGAAGTGTTAGGCGTAGATAAAGTTGAATTTATTCCAACAGGTAACGGCGATGTGATCGATGGTGCGCGTGAACAATGGAATGACGGTTCAAATACATTATGTATTCGCCCAGGAGTTGTCGTGACTTATGACCGTAACTATGTATCTAACCAATTACTACGTGATAAAGGTATTAAAGTGATTGAAATCACGGGTAGTGAACTTGTTCGTGGACGTGGGGGCCCAAGATGTATGAGCCAACCACTATTCAGAGAAGATATTTAATTAAAAATACTTATAGGGGTAAAAGTCGAACTTAACTTATTTATTACTTCTAATGAAAAAGACTTTTACCGCCACTTTTAGGGGAAATTAATATGGATGAAAATAAATTAGGCAAAACTTCCTTAATTGGTCTAGTAATAGGTTCAATGATTGGTGGCGGGGCATTCAATATTATTTCGGATATGGGTGGCCAAGCTGGCGGATTAGCAATCATTATTGGTTGGATAATCACTGCCATCGGTATGATTTCTCTCGCATTTGTCTTCCAAAACTTAACAAATGAACGTCCAGATCTTGAAGGCGGTATTTATAGTTATGCCCAAGTCGGATTTGGTGATTTTGTGGGATTCTCAAGTGCTTGGGGATATTGGTTTGCGGCCTTCCTTGGAAACGTAGCTTACGCGACATTACTGATGTCTTCAGTTGGAAACTTTTTCCCTATATTTAAAGGCGGTAATACACTTCCAAGTATTATTGTAGCTTCTATTTTATTATGGGGCGTACATTTCTTAATTCTTCGAGGTGTAGAAACTGCAGCGTTTATTAATAGTATTGTGACTGTCGCTAAATTAATACCTATATTTTTAGTCATTATTTGTATGATAGTAGTATTCAATTTTGATACTTTTATGTCTGGTTTCTATGGGATGACTAGTGGAGACGTGGGCGTCTTTAGTTGGGGCGACACAATGTCTCAAGTTAAAAGTACGATGCTAGTAACCGTATGGGTCTTCACTGGTATTGAAGGTGCAGTAGTATTCTCTGGTCGTGCGAAAACGAAGAAAGACGTAGGAACTGCGACTGTTATTGGGTTAGTATCAGTACTAATTATCTATTTCTTAATGACAGTATTAGCACAAGGCGTAATTCAACAAAGTGAAATTTCTAAACTAGCAAGTCCGTCAATGGCACAAGTATTAGAACATATTGTAGGTCATTGGGGTTCAGTATTAGTAAATATTGGTTTAATTATTTCAGTATTAGGTGCTTGGCTTGGATGGACATTACTTGCTGGTGAATTACCATTCATCGTAGCAAAAGATGGTCTCTTCCCTAAATGGTTTGCGAAAGAAAATAAAAACAAAGCACCGATCAATGCGTTATTGATTACAAATATTTTAGTACAAATATTCTTAGTAAGTATGTTGTTTACAGATAGTGCTTATCAATTCGCATTTTCACTTGCATCAAGCGCCATTTTAATTCCATATACACTTAGTGCATTTTATCAAGTCAAATATACAATTCAACATAAGCAAAGAGCGACACTTAAACAGTGGATAATAGGTATTATTGCATCTATTTATACAATTTGGTTAGTGTACGCAGCAGGATTAGACTACTTATTATTAACGATGTTGCTTTATATTCCAGGTCTATTCGTATATAGCTATGTGCAACGCGATAATAAAAAACGTTTAACTAAAGTAGATTATATTTTGTTTGTAATCATTATAATACTTGCAATAATAGGAATTATTCGTTTGATTTCAGGTAATATTTCAGTACTTTAAATATTACTCGATGAAACTATTTCGAGGAGTAAGTTGTTATGTATAAAGAAAGACTTCACATTCAAAACTCAAATAAAGAGTTTGATGATTACTTTGAACAATTAGCATCATATTTAAACATTCCTACAAGTATTATTAAACCTTACAAAGATGATTGTACGTTATTTAAGTACAAAAGAAGACAAGTAATATATTATTCATCTAAACAAACTAAATTTGTATATTTTCTTGTAAATGGATGTGTTTCACATGAAATATCTAATGTAAATGGCAATACGTATTTAAGATTGAGCAAAGAACATTCACTCTTTCCAATGAATCATTTATTTAGTGAAACTACACCAACTTATGAAATGTGTACAGCTTTAACAGATTGCACAGTAATTACTTTGCCTAAAGATTTACTAGAATATTTGTGTAAAAACTATACAGAAATCTTTGAAAGTCTCTTTATCAAACTTAATGAGACGATACAGTACCAAGCGGAATATAGTATGGCGTTAACTGCTAATTTAGCCAAAGAACGTATTGAAGAAATATTAAAACTCTTATGTCATACCATTGGTGAAGACAATGAGGAATTTTATGAAATAAAACAGGTTATGACGATTCAATTACTTAGTAATCTGTCAGGTTTGTCTAGAAAAACAACAGGACAAGTTATTAATGAGTTAAAAAAAGAAAACATGGTATTCCAAGATGACAAAGATTAGATTATCAAAAAAATAAAAAATTAGTATTAATAAAAAGGAGATATTAACTATGCAAAACTTAAGAAACAGAGACTTTTTAACATTATTAGACTTCACTCAAAAAGAAGTAGAGTTCTTACTTAATCTATCTGAAGATCTAAAACGTGCGAAATATGCTGGAATTGAACAACC
>NZ_PPRG01000004.1 GCF_002902625.1 Staphylococcus devriesei | reverse complement strand
TTACTTATTGGAATTAACGTTGACATATTGTCATTCAGTTTTCAATGTTCATTTTTATTATCACAAGAAATAATTATACTCGCTATCGATTGAAAAGTCAACAACTTTTAAAAATTATTTTTTGAAGTGTTTTTAATGTTCGTTGATTTGTTTCGTTCAACAGATATATACTATACAGGCTTTCTAGCGATTTAACAACTGTAAAAATTACACTAACCAACTCTAAAAAGTCGTTATCCACCTTTAAAGACGAACTTTATCTTTTCCAACAAAACAAATAGTTTGTTTAACAATACTCAAAACAATACAAGTACCCTATATATCACTAAATAAGCGCCTAAATAACAAACTTTAAAAAATTTACATATTTTTTAAATAAAATTTAAAAAGTCGCTATATCCTAGAGTTCACAGTAGATACGCCTTAGTTCTTAGGCTTCTACAATAGTATGTGAGCCTATCTCATACTATATATTCTCTAAAATGTAGCGACTTTATTTATTACATTTCTGTTCTACCAGCTATTGCTTTAGAAAGCGTTACTTCATCAGCATACTCTAAATCTCCACCTACTGATAATCCTTGCGCTAATCTAGTCACCTTAATACCAATTGGTTTAACCAATCTTGATATATACATTGCTGTTGATTCACCTTCAAGATTCGGATTCATAGCTAGTATAAGTTCTTTAACTTCTTCGTCTTTTAATCTATCAATTAATGTAGGGATGTTAATATCTTCTGGTCCAATACCATCCATAGGTGAGATGGAGCCGTGTAATACATGGTAAAGTCCTTTGTATTCTCGCATCTTTTCCATAGCAATAACATCTTTATCATCTTCAACTACGCAGATTACTGAACGATCTCTTTGTTTATCTTCGCAAATATAACAAGGATCTGTTTCAGTAATGTGACCACACACACTACAATAGGTAAGTTCACGCTTAACATCTACTAAGGCTTTCGCAAATTGGACAACATCGTCTTCTTTCATATCTAAAGTATGAAATGCCAGACGTTGAGCCGTCTTGGGGCCAATGCCTGGCAGTTTCATGAAACTATCTATTAATTTAGATATGGGTTCAGGATAATGCATCTACAATTACATTCCTGGGATGTTTAAGCCTTGAGTGTGTTTACCTAAACGTTCTTGTGTTAAGTCATCTGCTTTATTCATCGCTTCGTTAGTTGCAGCTAATACTAAATCTTGTAACATTTCGATATCGTCTGGATCTACCGCTTCTTCTTTGATTTGAACATCGATTACTTCTTTATGACCAGTAACTGTAACTGAAACCATGCCACCGCCAGCTGTTCCTACGATATGTTCCTCTTTAAGTTTTTCTTGTTCTTGAGCCATTTTCTTTTGCATTTTTTGCATTTGTTTCATCATTTGTTGCATATTTCCGCCACCGCGCATAATATCATTTCCTCCTTAAATGTATCGACATTATCTTTTAATTTATATTTTATTATACATACGTTTATATTTGTTGTCATGTGTTACTGTTTTCCGAAAGACCTTCACTTTAGATAACTACATTTTCCCAAAAATAAAACGTCTTTCTTCTATATAAGTGTTATTCATCTATTAAATGTACGGTATCTTCTCCGAATAAATCTCGTGCTTTTTGTGCCACATCTGCTTCTTGCGTTTTCTCTTTAGCATTAGAAACAGAAGAGGCCTCCTCATTCTCTGACTGTTTACGGTTATTGATGTACTCTGAACGTACTTTCATCCATTGATCAGAAGGCACGCCGACGACTTCAACATCTTTATTAATAATATTTCTTACAACGTTTTCAATACTACTACGTTTTTCCTCGTCTTTATTAACGATTTCACAATGGATTTCTTCTTCAAACTGAATTAATACACGTTTCGAACTAGCAGCGACTGGAATAGAATTTTGTAATAAACTCACTAATGATTTTTTATCATTACTTTTAGCGTAATCTACTACTTCTAACCAATGTTTTTTCAATAATTGAATATCTTCTTTGTTCGCTTCATCAAGTACTTTCGCAATATTTGTCATTGAGAAGGTACCTTTACTTTGTCGTTTACCTCTACGGTTTGAATTAGATGTATTGCCGTTTCTACTATTATTAGCTTGTGGTACACCTTGCGCTTTGAGTGTTTTCAATTCATTCTCAAGTTGTTCCATGCGTTGTAATAATACTTCATTATTCGGTTCTGACGCTACGTGTGTTGTTGCCACATTTTGTACCGTTTCAGGTTGTGATTTTACCATTTCAGCAATTTTCACCAACAGAACTTCAAAGTGCACGTTCTGATTAACACTAAATCGAATTGAAACCAATGTGTCGTTAATGATATCAATCATGTGATATAGAGTTTCTAAATCAAAGTTCATCAACGCATCATATTCCGCTTGAGCTTCAACCGTTTTATTCATAATAGTATCTCGTACAAAGTAAATCATATCATTGATTAAGCGATTCACTTCTTTACCCTCTGCAGTAAAACGATGATAACGTGCAAATGCCTCTTTGACATTGCCTTCTACTATATCTTTAAACAAAGTATTAAGCGCTGCTTCGTCGACACTACCCGTGACATCAAGTACATCTTGTAATTTCAGATGGTCATCACCAAAAGCAATCGCTTGATCCATAATACTTAGTGCATCACGCATACCGCCTTCTGAAGCTTTCGCAATAAATTCTAGCGCTGCTTCATCATAGTCTAAGCTTTGTTCTTCGGCTACTAAGCGCAAACGATCAACTATCTGTTCTGTGCCAATTGCTTTGAAATCGAAACGTTGTGCACGTGAAATAATAGTAGGTGGAATTTTATGAGGTTCAGTTGTTGCTAAAATAAAAATCGCATGTGCTGGGGGTTCTTCTAATGTTTTTAATAAGGCATTAAAAGCACCTGTAGTAAGCATATGAACCTCGTCAATAATATAAACTTTATATTTCGATTCACTAGGTGCGTATTTAACTTTATCCCTAATATTTCTTATCTCATCGACACCGTTATTACTTGCGGCATCAATTTCAATAACGTCGCCGTTTGTCCCTTGTGTAATCCCTTTGCAGATTGCGCATTCATTACAGGGTTCTCCATCTTGAGGGTTCAAACAATTGATTGCTTTTGCGAACACTTTAGCAATACTTGTTTTACCAGTACCACGCGGACCGCTGAAAATATAGGCATGAGACTGTTTACCTTTTGAAATAGCGTTTCGCAACGTTTTAGTTACATGTTCTTGACCGACCACATCGTCAAAACTTTGGGGTCTGAACATTCGATACAAAGCTTGATAATTCACATTCGCACCTCCGTTAACAATTACTACTCATTATATCACGCAACGACTTCTAGAATTCAATTAATTTCTTATAGATTAAGACATTTTGATGAGGTTAGGATGTCGCTCATAATTTCTTTAGAGCGTAAACTATAAGTGTTCTAATCTCGTGTAAACCATTAAACCAAACTAACTTTCTTCGCTACTTCTATACACAATCCCGTGGGGGTAATCGTTTAATTGATCCCATAAAAATTTTACGCGAATTGTAGAGGCGTCAGTATTTTCCGGGAAAATATGATGCTCCTCCGCTAGTTCATAGCCTAGTTGGTTAAAATAATCAGAACTATGACTTACTATAATCGTAGTATAATGTTGAGATTTAGCGCGCTCTTCAATAGCTTGAACTAACGCTTTACCTAGACCTTGATTGCGAACGTCAGGGTCGACGATTAACGACACGACTTCTAGTGCTTTATAGTTGTCCTCTTTTGCTACAAGCGAGACTTCACTTAGCATAATATGTCCAATAATAGCGGCATCCTCATTCTTCGCTATAACTTCTAATTCATAATTATAGGTCGGTGCTTTACGTAGATGTGAAATAAGTTTACGCTGAGCTTTACCGTCTACTCCTGCCTGAGCGTCATAAATTTCTTCTATCTTATTTAGTGTTTCAGCGTAGTCCACCTCAGTTAACGTACTTAAATATATTTGCATAAATCCTCCCCCTATTGTCTGTCTTTTATATTCTTTTTTTGAAAATGATTCCCCAACACAAAGACAAATTATTTTCTAAATTATCGATTCACTATACTTTCTCATTTTATACAAAAAAGGAGCGACTTTGTATTCAAAGCCACTCTCTTATCATCTATATGTTAAACGTAGTTATATTTATTAAAAAAACCGTGCACCTTCGAATCGAGTGTGTATCATAAACGTTACCGAAGTCGACAGCTAAATCTCGGCTACCCTACGGCACATATGAGGATCCACTTAATGCTGCTTCCGTCAGGACCTGACATGATTCATGGGTTCATATTGCATAGGACCGAAATCTTCAAACACTACGTGCTTCGGGCAGACTTCACAAAGTCACACCCTCAACGAAGGAATTAAGTCTCGCATAAAGCGGTTTTCGAGTACAGGGAACCGCTACCTCCCCACCTAGCACGGTAAGTTTTATAATACTATATATAGACTTCTTTATGCAAGTTTAAAGTTCAATCTATTTATGAAGTTGTGAAAAAGTATTTAAGATTTGAGTAGAACTAAAAGCTAAGCAAACTTTTTATTTCTTAATCTATGATTAAGCAATAGTTAACTGAGATGAAGATGCGTTAAATCCGTAATTTCTTCATCTCTAGCCTACCTTGCCGAAGTGAGATGAAGAAATCTTTGAAATTTGGCAGTGATTGTCTGAAATGAAGAGGCGTTCAAATCTCACTTTCTTCATTCCTAGTCAACCTTGCCGGGGCGGGACTACGAAACCTTGGAAATTACATTAGATTTCTGTCGCCACTCCCTAGATTTCCGTCTCGCTCTCTAGATTTCTGTCCCTCTTCCATCTTTATTTTTATGTCGTCTCGAGAATTCATTGAATTTAAATTCTGTAGCTAAATGTTTAGATACGTTATATTGAAATTGAGTCGTATCCTTAAGATAGACAATGCTTCTGACTGTTGCCGTATAAGGAGGTTCGACGTTTCCAAAAACATCATATTCTCGTTCAGTAAAAGGTTCAAACGTAATAGATTTATTTGAATAACTAATCTCTAATGCTAATTCATTTTCCAAATAATTATAAATCGAATCTTGTGCTATAGTATTTGAAATCTTTGGTACTACTGAAGCCAAGAAATAGTCTTCGTCTAAAATCTTCGTCTTGCCATTAATATGACGACTTCTAACGACGTGGAGAAGCTTATCAGTCGAGTTAAGTCCTAATTGCTGTTTAATGTAAGGCTCTTGTTCCGCTTCAATTACTTCATTAACTAGCACTATCGTGTTGTGTTGTAAGCCTAGTTCTTCCTTAACTTCTTTGAAACTTATTAAATCTGAAAAAGGGAATTCGGTCAATTTTTGATCAATGACGATAGACCCTTTGCCTCTAATTTTTTGAATCATACCATTATCTTCTAGTAAATGAAGCGCTCTTCTTACCGTCTCACGTGAAGATTGATATTGCTCTAATAATTCATGTTCTGAGGGCAGTAGTTCTCCGTATGAGTATATCCCATCATTAATCTGTTGTTTTAATGTTTCGTATATCGTTATAAATTTTTGTGCTGCCATATACTTTCTCCGTTATTAACTCAAATTTCTTACGCTTGTAACTCAATTACTATAGCGCCAAACCCTGATATGTCACCATTTTCGATAGAGCCATTTTGCATAATAATATCACCTGTAGTGTTAAGATCTTCAGGTAGTTTAACCGCTTCTTTTGAAAAGTTAGCAATCACTAACCAAGATTGATTGTTATAGTGTCGGCGATAAATAAATAATTGAGGATGTTCCATATATAGTGGTTCAATCTCGCCATAAGTAATAATATCATGTTCATGTCTCAACGCTATAAGTTGACGATAGGTCTGTAAGATAGAATAATCATCCTCAATAGCCGCTTCTACATTTACGTTTTTATAATTATTAGGTATCTCAATCCATGGTGTGCCTGTAGTAAATCCTGCTTGGTGGCCTGCCGTCCATTGAATTGGCGTACGTGAATTATCTCGCGATTTCTGTCCTAAAATAGTAAGAATTTCATCTTCTGCTATACCTTTATTTTTCAAATTTGTATAAGCATTTAATGACTCAATATCTCGATACTGTTGAATCGAATTAAAATGTGGATCAGTCATACCAATTTCTTCACCTTGATAAATATAAGGCGTACCTTGCAACATGTGTAAAGCGATAGCTAACATCTTAGCACTCGCTTGACGGTTCTCTTCAGTTGAATCATCTCCAAAGCGTGAGACGACACGTGGCTGATCATGGTTACACCAGAATATCGCATTCCAACCGCCACCTTGACTAATGCCGACTTGCCATTCCATAAGAATTTCTTTTAGTTTTAGAAAATCTAACTTCGCATTCGACCACTTTTCCCCATCAACATAATCAACTTTCAAATGATGGAAATTGAAGACGCTACTTAATTCTTGTCGGTCAGGTCGTGTATAGTTGATACAATTATCAATCGTAGTCGATGACATTTCACCTACCGTCATCATCTCTTTGTCTCCAAAGGTTTCACGGTTCAATTCATGTAAATACTCATGTACGCGTGGGCCATCTGTATAGAACTCTTTCCCAATTTTCGGAGAATCTTTAAACTCACCTTTGGAAATAAGGTTAATTACATCAAAACGGAAGCCATCTACACCGAAATTAATCCAGTGATTAACGACGTCATAGAGGGATTGACGCACTTCTTTGTTGTCCCAATTCAAATCTGCTTGTGTGACGTCAAATAGATGCAAATAGTATTCATCCGTAGCTTCATCATATTTCCAAGCATTGCCACCAAATTTAGATTCCCAATTAGTTGGCGGTCCGTATTGAGAAGGTCTAAAGAAGTAATAATCACGATACGGGTTGTCTTTTGAACTGATTGCTTCTTTGAACCATGCGTGTTCGGTAGAAGTATGGTTGATCACAATATCTAACATGACTTTCAAGTCGCGTCGATGTGCTTCAGTGACTAACATTTCAAATTCTTCTAATGTGCCGAATTGCTCGTTAATTTTGAAATAATTACTAATGTCATATCCATTATCATTCATTGGAGATTCATAGATAGGCGTTAACCAAATATAATCGACACCTAAGTATTGAAGATAATCTAACTTTTCAATAATACCATTTAAATCCCCTTCGCCATTGCCTGTTGTATCATTAAATGACTTTGGATAAATTTGATAGACTACTGATTTTTTCCAATCTTTCTGAGTCATAAGTATGCCACCTTCACTAAATTTAAATTTTATTTTTAAAAAATAAAAGACGTTCAGGAACTCGTGATGTGTTACGTGAACGTCTTTATAGTTGTTATATATTATTATTTTGATTCGTCGGGCGTTTCGACCATCTTTTTAGCTTTAACCGTCGTAAAGCTTGAGAAAATAATTGTTAAGATTGCTGGTACAAATATGGCAAGGAACGTTACTGTAAGATAAATCCACCAGTATTCACTTTGAATAGATATGAAAGCAGGGATACCTCCCACACCTACACTACCTAATACTCTGTTTGCGCCAACTATAGCACCTAAAATACTTGATGTACAAATCGCTGCAAAGAAAGGTACTTTTAACGGTAAATTCACACCAAACATTGCAGGCTCTGTCACTCCTAGGAATGCTGAAACACTTGATGTTAAAGCTAGCCCTTCTTCTTTTACCATTTTACGACGTCTATAGATAAACCACGCGCCGAACGCAGCTGAACCTTGACAGATATTAGAAATAGCAACAATTGGCCATAAGTATGTACCGCCTAGTTTACTGCCCATTAATTGGAAGTCGACAGCTAGGAACATATGATGTAAACCTGTAATTACTAATGGCGCATAGAAGAAACCATAGATTGCGCCACCTAACCAGCCGGCATGTTCAAAGACGAATTGCACAGCGCCTGTAATAGCTGTTCCAATTGCTAACGCTACAGGTCCAATAATAATAAATGATAAGAAACCTGTGACAAGCAATGCAACCGGACCTACGACAAGCATTTTAATAGAATCATGGACGACTTTATTCAGTGCTTTTTCTATTAAGGCCAAGACGTATGCAGCAATTAATACTGGTAAGACTTGCCCTTGATAGTTTAACTGTTTAATTTCTAAACCAAATAAGTTCCAAGTAGGGATATGACCTTTAGCAATGTCATATTGTGACACAAGTTGTGGGTTCATTAAGATCAAGCCAAGAACTAACCCTAGAATAGGACTTCCACCAAACACTTTCATACTACTCCAACCGATTAAGGCTGGTAAGAAGATAAATGCCGTACTCGCAATTACATTGATAATATTTGAAATATCACCAAGTTGTGGATACTGCTCTACAAGTGGTTTAGCTCCAAATAAATCTTTCATCGTTAAAAGGTTATTAATACCCATTAATAAACCAGCAGTTACCAAGGCAGGTAAAATTGGAATAAAAATATCTCCTAGTAGTTTCACCAATCGTTGTAAAGGATTACCCTTTTTAGCTGCAGCTGCTTTTGCTTCCTCTTTCGACGCTTCTTCTGCCCCAGTCTCTGCTATAAACTGTTTGTAAACCTCATCAACAGTGCCTGGCCCAATCACAATTTGGTATTGATTGTCAGCTTTAAATTGGCCTTTCACTAATTTGTTATCATCTAAGGCATCTTTGTCTACTTTGTTATCATCTTTCAACACTATACGTAAGCGCGTTACACAATGTGTAGCGGTATTAACGTTATCTTTGCCACCTATCGCTTTAACAATGTCTTGAACATCTTTTCTTTTTACAGCCACAGCCTTCACTCCCTTAACTTTATTGCATAAAGTATAACTTGTCTAGACAAGTTTTGTAAAGGCTTTCATTTAAATGTCAAAAATCGCTTATCAGACTGAAAAAGTGTATTAGCTAAGGAAATATATTATCTAACATTTCAAAACAATGACAATTAAAAAAGACAAGTACCCATCATCTTATGAGTACTTGTCTTTTTTATATTTTTATTAGTCTTGGATTTTAATTATAATGGCGGAGGAAGAGGGATTCGAACCCCCGCGGCCCGTTAAGGCCCTGTCGGTTTTCAAGACCGATCCCTTCAGCCGGACTTGGG
>NZ_PPRG01000039.1 GCF_002902625.1 Staphylococcus devriesei | reverse complement strand
CATCCTGAGCCAGGATCAAACTCTCCATAAAAATTTATGATGTTTGATTAGCTCATAATACTAAATAATGTTTGTAACATTTAAGTCACTTTATTGGAATTAACGTTGACATATTGTCATTCAGTTTTCAATGTTCATTTCAAACAGTTACATTTATTAATTATATCAACAATCATTATCTTCTGTCAAGAACTTTTTTTCATTTTTATTAAATCGAAATTTGTTCTCTTCAAAACTCAATTGATTATTTCAACAAGTGATATCTTATAATGTTTTGTTTTTATTTTCAATAGTCAAAATTACACTTTCTTAACATTAAGTTAAAAAACTTAATCAACCGTTTCAAAAATGTTTCTTTTGTTTTTGACGACTTTTACATAATAGCAAGTTTGTAATTAGACGTCAATCATTTATTATATAGAATTATGTTTAATTTTATACGTAAAATGTATTCTTTAACGTTAAAGAGTATTATTTATATTAATTATATTGAGTTTTAGGACTCTTCTCATATTAAATAAGGTAAATATTAAGTTAGGATTATTAATTATTTGTGATTTACCCATCGTCTTCGCTCTCGTAAAAGTAATTACTATATTAAGCATTCTAATAGTTAAATATATTATATTCTTCCTTTTTGTTAATCACTAGCCTACTCGAATTAGTTTAATTTATATTATTGTTATTACTTATTTACTCGCATGTATTTTATGATCATTCAGTTTATATTAATTTATCACTGTTAATCTTTAAATTTGGAGCTTTTTATCTATTATAAAAGAAAAAACACAATGAATATTTTAATCCATTGTGCTACTAATAATATTTCACTCATTATTGTTCTTCTTTATCTCTGCATTCTTTACATATTCCATATATTTCCATACGGTGATGTGTTACGTCAAATTCCGTAATATGTTGAGCAAGTTGTTCAACTTCATCCAATTGTGGATAATGGAAATCGACAATCTTTCCACATTTCTCACAAATAACGTGGTAATGATTATGTGTATTAAAATCAAATCGGCTGGATGAATCTCCATATGTTAATTCTTTAACGATACCGATATTTTTAAATACTCTTAAATTATTATAGATAGTCGCAACACTAATATTTGGAAAATCAGGTGAAAGTGCTTGATAAATTTCATCCGCTGTTGGATGTGAATGAGAAGTAATTAGAAAACGGATAATTGCTTGTCTTTGCGGTGTAATTCTTACTCCTGCTTTTCTAAGAGCTGCAATTGATTCTTCAAGTTCATGTTCTATCGACTCTATCTCCGCACTCATTATATTCACCATCTTTCTACATAAGAATTATTATTACCTTATATTAATATAACTGTTCAGAAAGCTTAATGTCAATAAGTACGCTAGTATTCTACTAATATCCCTTATCAAGATCAACTAAATTCTCATTTATCCCCTCGTTATTGAGAAAAGATTTCAAGTTTCTTTCGAATATCTGTGTAGAATCTTTTTTAATATTGTAATCATTTCCAGTGATATGTGCGGTTATTGTTACATTTTCAATATCATAAAGTGGGTGTTCCGATGGTAAAGGTTCATTTTCAAAAACATCTAAATAAGCATGACGAATAGTTTTATTTCTTAATACTTCTAAAATGATTTCTTCAGCTACTATTGTACCTCTACCAACATTAATAAATAATGTTTCATTATCCATACGTTCAAAGTGCTCCTTATTTAATAAATGATAAGTCTCCTTTGTTTCGGGCAACGTATTAATGATAATATCCGCTTCACTTTGACTTAGAACATTATCTAATTCTTCTATTTTATATATTTGATTAAAATCTTTCTTTTCTTGTCCTGATTTGCTAATACCAATAATTTCTACCTTAAAGGGTTGTAATAATCTAGCAGCTTCTTGAGCTAGTGCACCAGTTCCTAAAAACAATAATTTTGCTCCGCTTAGGCGTTTCCCAGTTAATTTAGAGTCATAGATATGATGTTGTTGGTTGTTATATGATGTACGCATTTTTTTATAATCGTCTAAGATGAATGCTAATATAAATTCAGATAATTGCTTAGCTTGAACACCCCTACTATTAGTTAAGATTATATTTCTATCTTTAATATATTGCAATGGTAGGTTATTTACACCAGTAGCGTACCAAGCTATCCATTTTAATTTCGGACAATCCTGAAGAAACGCTTTATCGACTTTACCGTCATAGCCTATCAAGACGTCTAATGTAGCTTTTAAATGCTCTGGTATTTCACTAGCTTTGTTAAAGAAAGAAAACTTCAATTCTGGGTATTTATCAATGAGATATTTCTCTATATCGCCTAAGCGTTTTAAACTCACAATTTTCATAATTCTCACCCCAATATTTGTTTTAAGATTTCCATTTATGTTTTTACTTTTACTTTCTCGATAACATCAATAATATATCCTTCTTCATCAATTACAAATGTAGTACGCACAATTCCCATGCTTTCTTTACCGAATGAGCGTTTAAGTTGGTACACGCCCAGCTCTTTAGAAAAGTGGTAATCTTCATCAACCAGTAAATCAAAGTTCAAATTATTTTTCTCAATAAAATTTTGATGCTTTTTCTTAGAATCACCACTTATGCCAAATACTTTAACATTTAAATCATTAAAATTAGATAAGTTATCTCTAAAATCGCAAGCTTCCGTAGTACATGTAGGTGTATTGTCGCGTGGATAGAAATATAAAATAGTCTTACTCCCCTTAATTGTATGGTTTGTAATCCAATCGCCTTGTTGGTTTTCTAGCTTAAATGTTGGTAATTTATCGCCCTTTTTTAACATTGTTTCACCTATTTCTTAATATTGTTATTTATATGATACGATAGTAATGAATATTATTAAAATAAGAGAGGTTGATAATAAATGAATTTCACAGAGAGTGAACGTCTCCAAGAATTATCTAATGAATATATCTTAGGTGGTGTAAACTCACCTTCACGTTCTTATAAAGCAGTTGGTGGCGGTGCACCAGTCGTGATGCAAGAAGGGCACGGAGCTTATTTATATGATGTAGATGGCAATAAGTTTATCGATTACTTACAAGCTTATGGTCCTATCATTACTGGCCACGCACATCCTCATATTACTGAAGCTATTCAAGATCAAGCAGCTAAAGGTGTTCTTTATGGTACGCCAACAGAACTAGAAATTGAATTTAGTAAAAAATTGCGTGAGGCTATTCCTTCTTTAGAGAAAATTAGATTTGTAAACTCTGGAACTGAAGCTGTCATGACAACTATTCGTGTTGCACGCGCTTATACTAAACGTAATAAAATCATAAAATTTGCTGGTTCATACCATGGTCATTCCGACTTAGTATTAGTGGCTGCTGGCAGTGGTCCTTCACAATTGGGTTCTCCAGACTCAGCTGGTGTTCCTGAAAGCGTCGCTAAAGAAGTTATTACTGTACCATTTAATGATGTTGAATCTTATAGAGAAGCTATGAAACATTGGGGCGATGAAGTAGCTGCAGTATTAGTTGAACCTATTGTAGGTAACTTCGGTATGGTAGAACCTCAACCAGGATTTTTAGAAGAAGTAAATAAAATCACACATGAATATGGAGCATTAGTAATATATGATGAAGTAATCACTGCATTCCGCTTCCATTATGGAGCAGCACAAGACTTATTAAATGTTTACCCTGATTTAACAGCTTTCGGGAAAATTATTGGTGGCGGTCTTCCAATTGGTGGATATGGTGGACGCCAAGATATCATGGAACATGTTGCGCCTTTAGGTCCGGCATATCAAGCAGGAACGATGGCTGGTAACCCTCTATCAATGAGAGCCGGTATTGCCCTATTAGAAGTTCTTGAGCAAGATGGCGTATATGAAAAGTTAGATGCCCTGGGCAAACGTCTAGAAGATGGATTAAATAAATTAATCGAGAAACATAATATTACCGCTACAATTAATAGAGTTTATGGTTCATTAACGCTCTATTTCACTGACGAACACATTACTCATTATGAACAAGTTGAAAACTCAGATGGGGAAGCATTTGGAAAATTCTTCAAACTTATGTTGCACCAAGGTATTAATTTAGCACCTTCTAAATTTGAAGCATGGTTCCTTACAACGGAACACACTGAAGAAGATATCGACAAAACACTCGAAGCTGCAGACTATGCATTTAGCCAAATGAAATAATCAGTTAAAAGATTTTTAAATCTAGCATCTCAGAGTTTAACATTAAATTAATCTACTAAATTGTTAACTTTAAATAGTATCTCAATTTAGTAGATTTCTTTATTTCTTCAATATAAAACTTGTATAGGTTCTTATTTCAAGTGTATACTAAATTCAATGTTATTAACTATAAATAAATTTTAAAGGAGCGTTATAGTTGAGGCTAGGAGCTCGTATACTTAAGACTGGTATTGCAATCATCCTTGCTTTGTTCATAGCTTCTTTCTTACCTGATGATGTCGGTTTGAAATCTGTAGCAGGAATTAGTGCGATTGTAGCAATGCAACCTAATATTTATCGCTCTATTAAAACAATCTCCGAACAAGCTACAGGTAACATCATTGGCGCTATTCTCGCAGTTATAATGGTCACTATATTTGGTAAAAATATAGTCATCATGGGTGTAACTGTGATTCTATTAATCGCCATTTTATACAAGTTGAATTTAGCACATGTTGCTACATTAGCTGGAGTTACTGCGCTTATCATTATGGGGCAACACACTGGTTCTTTTTATGTAGCAGCTGCATTTAGATTTATTTTAGTCATGATTGGTGTAGTAAGTGCTTCGGTGGTTAACTTAATTTTTCTTCCACCAAAATTCGAAACGAAAATTTACCATAATTCAGTGAATATAGCTTCTGATATATTTATATGGTTTAAACTTGTATTAAACGATGCCTCTGACTATCATCAGATTAAAGAAGATGGTGAACAGATAGAATCACGCATATCGAAACTCGAACAAATTTTCAACTATTACAATGAAGAGAAAGCTTTAACTAGGAAAGCTACTTTTCAACAAAATCGAAAGAAAATCCTATTTAAAGAAGTAGTGGGTACTACTAGACAAGCCTATGAAGTTTTAAATCGTATGGCGCGTTATCAAAATGATTTGCATAGTTTAAATCATAATCTCATTTTCCAAATTAAATTAGAATTAGATTCTTTAACAGCATATCACGAACAAATATTGAAAAGTTTATCAAAAAAAGCGCGATATAATGTTGAACATTTTGATAATCAAATTAGAAACCCACAAAAGAAAGATCTTATGGATGCCTTCCAACAACAACTTATTCAAAATCCATATCAAGTAGAGTATTCTTATTCAAATATTATGCAAATCATCGCAACAATAGAGGAATATCGTTACTTTTTAGAACATCTTGATCGTTTAAGACTGAGTTTCTTTACTTATCACCGTAATGATACGGATATAGATATTGCAGATGAAGACTTTGATTTATAACTTAAAAAGTAAGTAGTTTATATAGCTCTCGGATGAAACACGTAAAACAAACAAAACGATAGGCTAATATTAAGTAAGGCGTAGAGTTGATTCACGATTGAATCTTCTCTACGCCTCTTATTTTAGGGTTTAAGTCTCTCACTCTGTAATATTTTATAGATTTTGAATACTATATAGGTGTTCATAAGCGCCTTTTTTAGCAATAAGTTCTTGATGTGATCCTGTTTCAACGATTTGACCATTTTGCATAACAATAATCTTGTCAGCATGAGTAATCGTTGATAGTCGATGGGCAACGATAAGCGTTGTACGATTTTTACTTAATACATCCAAGGCTTCTTGAATAATTGCTTCACTTTCCAAATCAAGCGCACTAGTTGCCTCATCTAAAATTAAAATTGGTGGATCGTTTAGGAAGATACGTGCGATAGATAGTCGTTGTTTTTGACCACCAGATAATTTAACGCCTCGTTCCCCTACTTCTGTATCATAACCATCTTGTAAGTTCATGATAAAATCATGTGCGTTGGCCATTTTAGCGGCTTTAATAATTTCTTCTTCTGTCGCATTTGGTCGTCCAAGTAAAATATTTTCTCTAACCGTATCAGAGAATAACACATTATCTTGTTGTACCAATCCTATTTGATTTCTTAAACTACCTGTTAAGAAATCTTTAATATTATGGCCATCAATTAGAATTTCACCTTTCGAAACGTCATAGAAACGTGGTATTAGATTAATTAATGTCGACTTACCACCGCCACTCATTCCTACAAATGCTACGGTATCACCTTTATTGATGTTAAGATTAATATCTTTTAAAATTGTTGCTTCATTTGAATTATATTTGAAACTTACATCTTTTAATTCAATATGGCCTTCTTTAATTTCAATTGGCTGTGCCCCAACTCCATTTTTAATATCATAATCTTCATCTATGAGTTGGAAGACCCTGTCCATAGAAGCAAAACTTTGGGTTAAGGTAGTAAACGAAGCTACTAATCTTCTTAAAGGGCCAAAAAGTTGTTCTAAATAACCAACGAAAGCTGCTAACGTACCAACTGTAATCGAACCATTAATCGCTAGGTAGGCACCTACTCCAATGACGATAATTGGCCCTAAGTCTGTAACAGTATTAATAGCAGCGAAAGAATAGGCATTCCATGATGTATGCTGGAAAGCTTTATTTAAGAAGTTTTTGTTCTTTTGATCAAAGTTCTGAGCTTCATTATTTTCTATCGCAAAGCTTTTAATAACAGACATGCCTTGAACACGCTCATGTAGAAATCCTTGAACTTCTGCCAACGCTTGTGAACGTGTGCGGGTTAATTTTCTTAAGCGTCCAAAGAAAAAATATACTGTCAAAATATAGAATGGGAAAATGATGAGCGCAGCAAACGTCAATTTAACATCTAAGAAGAACATGATCGTTAGTGCAATAATGATAGTGATACAGTCTAACCAAATGTTCATTAAACCTGTTAAAATAAAGTCTTTCGTTTGTTCTACATCATTAATAACCCTTGAAATGACTTGACCTACTTGATTATTAGCATAGAATCTTGCACTTAATGCTTGTAGGTGGTTGTATAATTGTTTACGAATATCATACAAGATTTTGTTACTTGTCCATTGCGCTAAATACTGACGTAAATACTCGATTGGTGGTCTCACAATTAAGAATATGAATAAAGCAATCCCAATAGCGATGCCAAGATGTTGGAATTTCTCATTTGTTGAAAGCGCATGATTATTAATTACGCCATCAATAGCGTATTTAATTAATAATGGAATTAACATCGGTATGCCGAATTTAATAATACCAATTATAATGGTGGCAATAATACGATATTTATATGGTTTTACAAACTCTAAATAGCGTCGTATCATTCCAATCCCCCCTTATGTCGCTCTTATTTACTAAATGAAAATTAATAGAGGTTGAAGACTTAGTATTACAAACTACAACGTCTATAATAATAAAGTCATTTCAACCTCTAACTATTATCACTCAAGTACTATAAAACAAATAAATCGTAATTACATCTTTTATGCTTAATAATTACGTATCTTTTTATATCTTTGCTTCCAAACTTTAATAAAGTCAGGTGCAAACGGCCCTTTCTTTTGTTCAATCCATTGTTGAAGAATATCAACATTGCGACGTAAGATAACGTCAATATCAGAAGGATAATTCATTTGATTCATATGTTGTTCATATTCATCTTCATCTAACAAGTGATATTTTCCATTAGGATAAACCTTAATATCCAAATCGTAATCGATATATTTTAACGCTTCCTCGTCACAGACAAAAGGTGAAGATAAATTACAATAATAATAGATACCGTCTTCTCTAAACATACAAATGACATTGAACCAATATTCTGAATGAAAGTATACAATCGCTGGTTCTCTTGTAATCCAAGTCCTGCCATCACTTTCAGTAACTAACGTATGATCATTGCCACCTATGATAACATGATCCGTACCTTTTAATATTGTTGTTTCAGACCATACTCTATGAATGTTGCCATCATGTTTGTAACTCTGAATTTTTATATTTTCGCCTTCCTTAGGTATGGACTCTTTAACCATACTCCACACCACCTTTTATTATTTTCGCACTTTAGATTATAGCATATTTTTAAGGTAGTCTTTAGAAAGGAATGGTTAAAATATTAATGGATTTAAATTTAGATTGTGACTTATCTATAGAAGTTAACCATTAATGAATTCATATACTTTATTCATAGATACGGGCATTGTGTAATTTTGTCGCTTATCTAAATCAAACCAAGTCATATTTTTCTTATTTATTTCTTTTTCTGAAAGATTTACTTCCTCAATTACACTATATACTTGCATATTCCAAGTTTTATGTGTGAATTGATGTTTGAATTGGCATACTTTTTCTTCAGCAATATTTAGTGACATGCCTAACTTTGCTTCTAATTGTTCTAGTGCATTAGGTTCCTCAAACATTAAAAATTGCCACATACCGTTTAATAACTTTTCTTGACGTTTCTCAATGAGATAGTGCCCTTTATTATTTCTAATTAAAAATATACTTTGTTCTACAGTTTTTTTCTTAACGTTTTTAGTTTTAACTGGAAGTTCTAAAACAGTGCCCTCTTTGAAGGCTTCACAATTTTCTTGTACAGGACAAAATAAACATAATGGATTTTTAGGTGTGCATATCAAAGCCCCTAGTTCCATCATCGATTGATTGAAAGTCCCGGCCTCTTCATTAACATATGGTTGTAATTCCTGTTCAAAAGCTTTTCGCGTTGATTGTAATTTAGTATCACGTGCATCGTTATTTATACGCGACCATACTCTAAATACATTTCCATCTACAGTAGCAAGCGGTTGATTATACGCTATACTCATAACAGCTGCTTGTGTATAGGGGCCTACGCCTTTTAACTTGCCAAATTTTTCAGGAGAATTCGGCACGAGGCCTCCATATTCCGCTTCTACTTCTTTAATAGCAGTATGGAAGTTTCGTGCACGACTATAATAACCTAGTCCTTCCCAATATTTGAGCACCTCGTCTTCGTGGGCTTGACTTAAATCTTCAATTGTAGGAAAACGTGTAATAAATCGGTGATAATAATCTATAACTGTTTTCACTTGAGTTTGTTGCAGCATTACCTCACTTAGCCATATATAATATGGATTAGTAGTTTCTCGCCAAGGCATTGTTCTTTGATTTTTCTCGAACCATGTTACTATATTTTCTTTAAAAGAGTGCTCTTGTAACATCAACATTTTTCCTTTCTACTGCTCTCACATTTATTGAATGTAATTCAATGTGCTAAATTATTTAATATTTTGTTAAGTCTCTTCATTTTGTTATTGTAACTTTTAGATTATAATATAAATTAAATTAAGATGAAAAGAGTGAACGTTTATGGATACAGCCACACATATTGCAATGGGTGTCGGGCTAACTGCATTAGCCACACAAGATCCTGTGATGGCTAATACAATGGTAGCTACTGCAACTACACTTATTGCTGGATCTTTAATCCCTGATGGTGATACAGTTTTAAAACTAAAAAATAATGCTACATATATTTCCCATCATAGAGGGATTACACATTCGATACCTTTTACTATTTTATGGCCCATATTGATTGCATTCTTTATTTACGTCATTTTTCCTAATGTAGATACCACTCATATATGGTTATGGGCACAACTTGCAGTATTTTTACATGTATTTGTAGATATCTTTAACTCATATGGCACTCAAGCATTACGGCCAATAACGAACAAATGGATTCAACTAAGCGTTATTAACACGTTTGACCCCATCATCTTTAGCATTTTATGTCTTGGAATTATCATTTGGTTATTGGGTGTTCATCCGTTCTTGGTCTTTTTCCCTATTATCGGCGTATTAATTGTGTATTATATTATTCGTTTCCAAATGCAAGCTATTATTAAAAGACAAGCGTTAAAACAAATTCAACAACAACATAACCCAGTAAAAATCTTTGTGGCGCCTACAATGAAATTTATGGAATGGAGAGTCGCTATCCAAACTGAAGAACATGATTATGTAGGTAGAGCTCACGGTCGTAATGTCGTATTTAGTGATAAAGTGAAGCGTCAAAACTTTTCTCCTGATACATTATTATGGCAACTTAAAAGCAACTCTGACATTAGAACATTTTTAAACTTTTCTTCAATCTATCGTTGGCAAACAAGAAGATTAGATGATGATACCACTGAGATAAGACTTATAGACTTGAGATATTTAAATAAAGGGCATTATTCCTTTGCCGCAATTGCTCATGTCGATAATGATAATAATATTGACCACTCGTATATTGGATGGGTTTTCAGTGAAGAAAAGTTACAAAAGAAATTGTATTCACATTAATCTAATAACTCTCTAATTTATTTAAAAACTAATATTTCTATTATTGATTGCTAAACTAGTAAAGGCTGAGACATTTATCTAAGTGTCTCAGCCTTTTCCTACGATTAGTCAGTTGATTAGAATCAGAGAACACTAATTCTATATCATTTCATTTACAACTGCATTATAACAACGTAATGTATATGATTAAATTGTTAATAGATTACTATTTCTTTTTTTAATTTTCATTTTTTGTTGTTATAGCGTCTTGTGAGTATCTATATTTTTTATGTGCAACATATCTCATTATCATAAAATTTAGTGTTCCTAATATAACTAAAAAAATTAAGAAGTAGATATGATAAGTCACATTATATATATTAATTGCTCCAAAAATAGCTGAAGTTGCCGAACCGTCCACTATATAATAGAACGGATTTAGCTTTAGAACTTGATTCAATAAATTTGTTTTAGTACTAGGTAAGTAAAGTATTGGTAACAGTAAAAAGCTTACAATACTACCTACTATAAATGCTGTTATTATCTTTTTACTTAGAATGTCGAGTAATCCTAATGTAACCGTAATCAAAATCATACTTATTATAGTCATCAATACGAAAAATAAATATGCTAGCATTGATGTTTCAAAGTTAATAGGTTTAAAAATCGCGATAATTAATGTTAAAACCATCAGAATAATATTTCCAACTAAAATATTAGCTATCGTTGTTACTAAGGGCGTTAATTGAAATGATTTTGTGACTAAATAATCTCGACTATATTCTCTATATGACTTATAAACTGTAGCCATAATCGTGCTAAATGATATAAATGTAATCATTCTATATAACCATCTAGCCTTAACAATTTCTTCGATTTCCATTATTGAAAGTGAGATGACCACAATCGCTATAAGTATTAATTGAGCTACAAATAGAGTTATAAACCACTTTTTAGTATCAATAATTCGTTGTTTAGCGAATTTCATGAGTGATGGAAAAAAATTAAAATATAATAATAAATTATCTATCATTTTTACACCTACAATTCAATATAAATCCATTTGCTATCATTCATATCCGCAATAAGATAACCATTGTCCGTTTTCACAATCCATAAATCTTGAGTAATGTGATATTTATCTTTTAGTTTATCTTTATCAACTATTGGAAAAACAAATCCTGTTAATTTATTTTGATCATTAAATAGCATATCAATGGGTTGTTGCGTCACTGCAACCACGTAGCGTGAATCTTCATCAGGCACTAGTGTTTTCTTAACTTGTTCGTGCTTTTTATGTAATTGACTATTAAAATAATCGACATAATCACTATAATTAGACTTCATATATGGAGCTAGAGTACTTAATGAATGCAACTCGTATAACGCAGCTGGATTAAAATATTGAAGTTTACTTTTCCCTATTTCATAATCTTTATCATTCATTGTCACCTTATACTTCTTGGAGTTTTCACCCGTGATTGTAACAAATGTATATTTAGGTATTTTAATATTAGATGCTCCATTAAGTGTGATCGAATCATTCATGACAATACCGTATGCAAGCTTTTCTTCAAAAGGATCTTTGTTCTGAACTTTTTTCTGTGTTTCAATCGTGGGTGCTTCGATAATTCCAATATTATTCATTACTAAAGCACCGATTAAAATGAGTGCTAATACACTTGTGGTAAGTATCGTCCAAAATTTAACAACAAATTCTGGAACTTTAGCGTTCTTATACCGTTCTACGCGTTTAAAGTTATAACTCATATCAGGTAAACGACTGCGACTTTCTTTCCAATCTAAATCAAAGTTTTGTTGTTCCTCTTCATTATCAATACTTAATCTGTCCCGCTCGTGGTCCTTAAATATTGGTAATACTTGGTTTAAAGAACCTTCCATTCTTACTTGGCCATGTGATATCCAAGCTACATAGTTACTAACTTGAGCAACCTTATTAATATCATCATCAATAAGTATGAGAGATTGATTATCAGAAATATAATCTTTAGAAAGTTGTTTTGCTTTTTCTAGAAAAGAATCGTCTAGATGTTCAATAATATGATTTAGAATTAGCACCTCGGCACGGCATACACGCGCGAGACTTAGTATTAATTGTGCAAATTCTGTATGACTTAATTCATTGATTTTCACAGATGCTTTCTCATCTAAATGAGCGTATTTAATAATTTGTTCTATGTTATGCGATGATGTTTCATATGTAAATAACTGTTGAATATCTTTAACATATTCTTTAACAGTAATGTGAAGTAAATGTTTATCTTTAATATCTCCATAATACGTGGAGGCAGATTTCACCATTTTACCTCTATCGGGTTTGATATCGCCAGCTATAATTCTACCTAATAACGTTTTAGATGAGCCAGGTTCTCCAATAATAGCTAATGCTTCACCTTGATAAATGTGCAAGGAGATTTTGTTTAATTCAATATCTTCTGCATCATATCCAAAAGGTAAATACCATTTTCTATTTTTCTTATTTCTATAATAATGTGTAACATTAAGTAACTTTAAAATTATTGAACTTCCCATTCGTGTTACATCCTTCTAAATTTTTAATAAAGCAAGTGGCAAACCTTCTTCAGGAGATGAACTATTAATTCTATATCCCCAAGCAAATATGCCTTTTAAGCGTTCTACTTTAAAATATTGGTCACTGCCATCGTTTAATTTATACATTCTGCCAAGCTCAACCTTTGTACGGTCAACTAAGTAACTTTCAGCGACAATAACTTTACTTTGATATACATCATATTCGTTCATAATACCGTTCATTTCAGCTTTACGCATTTTTTCTCTATATGTTTGAATTTCATGTCTAATCTCTTGTTCTGACATTTCATTTAGTCTCTTGTTATCCATCTGAAATACCACTTTCTTCTAATTTAATTTTAATTTTATCATACTTATATCCTTTTCTCATAAGAGACTCAATTGTTTTCATTACCAACATTTGGCCATCATATTTACGGCGTTGTTTAGTATAAACTTTTTCCAAATCGTTTGCTAATAACTGATCAATGGCTTCTTCGTCTTGGGTGAAATCCAATTCACCCAAAGCTTGTTGCGCCACTTCCATTGAATAACCTTTTTGAATGAGACTTTGTAAAACTTTCTGTTTGACCTTTGAAGCGAGTCCTTTTTTTGTGCGCATTATTTTCTCTGCAACACCTATGACCGCTTCTAATGATTGTTCTTCTTCATATAGTGC
The DNA here is from genome assembly GCF_002902625.1 of Staphylococcus devriesei. GTDB lineage: Bacteria > Bacillota > Bacilli > Staphylococcales > Staphylococcaceae > Staphylococcus > Staphylococcus devriesei. The sequence continues at coordinate 43,574 of NZ_PPRG01000039.1, read as the reverse complement.
TACATAATTAGCAATAATATTAGGTTCAATACCCACTTGGTATAATTTTTGCTTATATATTTCCGGACCTTTATCAGTAGTATTTAGCATTGTATTTTTTAAGCTTTCTGCATAATCATCATGATTAATATACATTTCTTTATAACAATAATCGATAACTTGCTGAATAGCAGTGTCACTTATTTCATTTTTAGCAAGATGTTGTCGTACTTCTTTCTCTGTTCTTTTCTTGTAGGAGAGATATTGAATCGCCATGTTAATGCCTAATCTATAGTGCTCATGTTTTTGGATTAGCTCCATATCTTTAGGTTCAACGATTTGACCCTTTTTCAAATTAAATTTAACTAATGTATCAATATCTATTCCCATTTCAAATTCTCCGTCTAAGAATAGATTAAATCGTTCTTTATTTTTCTTTTGTACTTCAATTTTAGTGATTTTAGGCACCTTTTCCCCTCCTTCTTAAATATGGAGAATAAACTGTACAATACCCTTTCAATAAGATGATGAGTTTATATCTTCCTCTACTCATTTCCGGTTTATTCTTACCAAAATATTATCTCAAGCTCACATAACTTATTCTATAATAGTATTATCATGTCTCAAAGTATTTTATCCATTAAAAAGAAGAGATTGGAGCAAAAGTATTGATGTTCCAGTCTCTTCGTTATATTAATAATTATTAAGTTGTGATAGTGCCTCTTGGTATTGATTGTCAGAAATATAATTTTGTTGTTTCATCTTTTCAAGATTAGTTTTAATACGATTTTTAAAATTATCCGACATATTACTAATATCATACACACTTGGTGCATTAACTTTACTAGCTAAAATGGCGCTTTGTAAAACTGTAATCTGAGAGCCATTACCGTTATTTTGGTTCGTAGTAGTACCAAAGTAATAATTTGCTGCACTCTCTATTGTATATTGGTTACTACCGTAATAAATATTATTCAAATAAAAACTCAGAATTTGATTTTTACTATATTGTTGCTCTACTTTATGTGCAACAAAAAGTTCTTTTAACTTTCTAGTAAAAGATTGTTCATTATCATAGTAATAGTTTTTTACCGTTTGTTGAGTAATAGTACTTCCACCTTGCACATCATGTTCACCAATTGTTGAAAACAATGCTCGTGTTGTACCTTTCAAATCAAAACCGTGGTGTTTGTAAAATCTTTCGTCCTCCATAGAAATGAAAGCGCCTTTTACATAATCAGGCATATTATCTACAGAAACATAGCTATTTTTATTTTCAATTGATTGTAAATCATCAACATTCGCTCTCGAAGATAAGAAATACATTAGACCGGTAAATAATGCGAAAATAAGAATAAAGGTTAAGAATATTCTTAGGAATATGCGTTTACTTTTCTTTTTTTTAGGTGGTTTACCTACAGGCTCGTAATACGTATTATAATGTGGTTCATTACGATACTGAGTATGTCTTTCAGGCGAGTTATGATATCTTTGGCTTCTTTTCATGCGCTAGCTCCTTTACTTAAACTCACTCTATAATTGAGAGTTTAACAGTAGTTGATATATTTAGCTATACTTAACGCTAAAAATCAGTCCCAAGGTGTACATGGCCTGATACCTTAGCACGAGTGTTTTTAATTAATAACCATGTAATGAGCAATATTGAAAACTAATATATTCCTTTAAATTTATAACTCTAATTATTTGATTCTTATAATATAAAAAACCTAGGACATTTAACTAAAAATGTCCTAGGCTCTTCAATAATTACTACTCATCTATAAATTAATCTTCTAATTGTTTAACAATTTCTCTATTGAAATCGTCTAAGTCATCTGGTGTACGGCTTGTAACGATGTTGTTATCAACAACTACTGATTCGTCAACAACATGAGCGCCAGCGTTTGATAAATCTTTACGTACATTTAGTACTGCAGTTAAAGTACGACCATTTAAATCATCAGTATCCACTAAGACTTGTGGACCGTGGCAAATTGCGAATGTTGGTACATCATTTTTAGTGAAATATTTAGCAAATGCGCCATAACGGCCTTCAGCATCACCACGTAAGTGGTCTGGTGAAAATCCACCTGGAATTAATAAGCCATCATAGTCTTCTGGTTTAGCATCAGCAATACTTACGTTTACAATAGCTTTTTCGCCGTGTTTACCTACTACTTCTGCGTTTGCAGTATCTCCAACGATTTCTGTTTCAAATCCTGCTTCTTCTAAAGCTTCTTTAGGACTTGTTAATTCTATATCTTCAAATTCGTCTGCTAAGATAATTACTACTTTTTTAGCCATGTGTATATCACCTTTCTTAATCGTATTATATTGTAAGTATAGACACTTTTAAGAGGTTTTAAACATATGACGTTAGTTTAAATTAATTTTCCTTAGATACTGATTTTACTTTTTCTTCTAATTGGTCTAATAAACCAATCCATTCATCAATATCTTCCACACTTACTTCATCCGGGTTCACATGATCAATGTCTTCTAAGAATTTTGATAAGCGTGTTTTAATTTGGTCAATCGTTAGTTGTTCGTCCATAAAATTTGTCTCCTTTAAATATCTATTTTATTTAATATTTACGTTAGTTTTATCCTAACAGAATTTGACAAAAAGGGATATAATCTTAATAATGTTTACTGTACTTTTTAGCAACGTATAAAGGAATTTAAATGTTTAGGAGTAATAAATATGTTGATGACAAATCAAAAAAAGCCTATTTCTATTAAGAATGACCCCTGGGAAGCTTATAACGATATAGAAGAACATGGCAAATTAACATTAAGTAATATAGAATTTACAACTACAAATTTATGTAATATGCGTTGTAGCCATTGCGCTGTAGGCTACACATTACAAACGAAAGATCCTGACCCTCTACCTATGGATATTATTTACCGTCGATTGGATGAAATTCCTAATTTACGTACAATGTCAATAACTGGTGGAGAGCCTATGTTCTCTAAAAAATCAATTAAAAATGTAGTTAAACCACTTTTAAAATATGCGCAAGATCGTGGTATTTATGTTCAAATGAATTCTAATCTAACGCTTCCACAAGACCGTTACTTAGATATCGCTGAATACATAGATGTAATGCACATTTCTCATAATTGGGGAACTATCCAAGAATTTACTAATGTTGGTTTTGGGGCTATGAAAAAACAACCACCATTAAAAGCTAAATTAAAATTATATGAACAAATGTTGAATAATGCGAGTACTTTGTCAGAACAGGGAATGTTTGTATCAGCTGAAACTATGCTAAATCAAAGCACTTTGCCCTATTTAGATAAAATTCATAAAGAAATCGTTAATGATATGAAATGTAGTCGTCATGAAGTACATCCGATGTATCCTGCCGACTTTGCTAGTCAACTTAATGTCTTATCCTTAAAAGAAATGAAACAGGCTATTCATCATTTATTAGATATTCGCAATGAAGATGTATGGATGTTATTTGGTACTTTACCCATCTACCCTTGTATTAATGATGAAAATGACCAAGCTTTACTACAACGATTAAGAGATGCCAAAAATGTGACGATGCGTAACGACCCTGATGGACGTAGCCGATTAAATGTAAATGTCTTTAGTGGAGATGTTATCGTGACAGATTTTGGGGATGAGAACGGCACGATTTCTAACATTAAGCGTGATAAATTAACAGATGTCTTCAATAAATGGCTAACATCTGATTTAGCTCAATCATTAAATTGCCATTGTGAAGCTTTCCATTGTTTAGGGCCAAATGTGCTAGTAAAAAATATGTACTACCCTCATACAGACTTTAAACAAAAAGAGATTGAAATGCATACGGAAAGTATATTTAGTTAATATGAAGTAATTTATATATAAAAGCAGCAGATTCTATTTTAAATCAATAGAATCTGCTGCTTTTTTATTATATTAGATATTATGACTTTATATTTCTTCTATATTTTGGACGTCTGATAGAAAATCAAGTGTTTTTTTACTTTCTTCACGTCGATCTTTTCTTCGTTGAACACGACTTGGCGCGCCTTCATAGAACCATTTTTCAATTTTAGTTTCTGGATAAACTTGTGGTACTTTTGTAGGTTTACCATTATCATCTAAAGCTACGAAAGTTAAAAAGCTAAGCGCCGCTAAATGTCTTTCTTTATTTAGTACATCTTCAATAATAATCTGAACACAAATTTCCATAGAGCTTTTACCAGCATAGCTTACCATAGCTTCATACGATGTGATTTCTCCAGTTTTAATTGGTCTAAGAAAATCCATTGAATCCATAGAAGCTGTAACAACTTGCGCATTAGCGTGTTTCATTGCTGTAATTGCAGCCACCTCATCAATATTAGACATTAATGAACCGCCAAACATTGTATGATGATGATTCGTATCTTGCGGAAATACTTGTTTCGCTTTTATACTTTTTGATTCAGACATTGATTTTTTATTTTCTTGAGAATTTGACATGTATTCTGCTCCCTCTATATATTCTATTTTTTATGAGTTATTGTGCCCAATTCCCATTTTCAAAGACTAACTCCTTAGAGCCATCATGAAGAATACCGTAAATGGTTAAATCTGAACTACCAATCATAAAGTCTTCATGCACATTGGAATCATTTAAGCCACTTGCGATTTTTTCTTCAGTAGTCATCTCTGTTCCACCTTTGACATTAAAACCATATGCAGAACCAATGGCTAAGTGGCAAGAGGCATTTTCATCGAACAGTGTATTGTAAAAGATTGTGTTACGGTTTGAAATTGGTGAATCGTCTGGTACAAGTGCAACTTCCCCTAAACGATTAGAGCCTTCGTCAGTATTAATTAAGTCTTTTAATACTTCTTCACCTTTATCTGCTTTAAAATCAACAATTACCCCATCTTTGAAAGTTAAAGTAAAACCGTCAATAATATTTCCGTTATAACTTAGTGGAAGTTTATTTGTGACATGACCGTTAACATTATTTCGATCAGGGGCAGTAAAGACTTCCTCTGTAGGAATATTAGCGATAAAAGCTTGTTGATTTCCATTAACATAACTTGTAGCATCTTCCCAAATATGATTTTCTGGCAAGCCAACTACTAAATCTGTACCTTCTGAAATGTAATGTAGTGCTTTATAATTTTTTTGTTGTAAACGTTTAGCATGAACACTTAAATCATTCACATGTTGTTTCCAGTTATCAACTGGGTTATTTCCATCTACTCGTACAATGTCAAAGACTTCATCAATGAATTTAGCATAAGCCTCTTCTTCAGACAATTCTGGGTACACTCTTTTAGCCCAGGCTTTTGAAGGAAATGCAGCTACAACCCATGGAAACTTATTCTTTTGACTACCTTCCATGTAACCTTTAAAGGATTGAGCATACTTTGTTTGGTAAGCTTTTAACTTTTCAGCATCTATACCATTTAATAAATCAGGATCTTCTGTTAAGAGTGCTAAATTAGCAGCGCCACGATTGGCATAATTCATTCGTTCCTCTACATCGAAATCTTTAATTTCAGTAGTCTCGAAGTGTTCAACAGGTTCATATTCAAACTTCAAGCGTTTTAATGTTGGATCTGAATAAACTACTCTTACGTCAGAAGCACCAGCTTTGTATGATTCTTCTACAATTAAATGGGTTAATTCTGTTGCGTCAACTGATGATCTTATGAAAACGGGTTGCTTAGGTTGTATATTCATACCCACTTTTACTAGCAGTTCAGCATATTGTTGTAACTTATCTTGATAATTTGAATTTGTCATTTAAATTCCTCCTTAGTCTTGACGTAAATTACCTAATTCGTCAGCTATTGCTGTAACTTCACTCGGTGAAAATGAATCTTTTGACATGACAAAATCATGAATTTCTTCTATATCTTGTTGATTAGAATTTTTAAATTTATCTGGATTTAATAATCCTTGATTTACTATATTTAATTTTTTTCTAATATTGGCAATCATTTCTTCATTACTTTGCGCCATTCTTCTCACCTCTTTAATACAACATTTTATCAGAGTATGAAAATTTAATAAACTTTTATAGAAATTGACAAAGTTATGTCTTTCTAAATGTTTAAAATACCTATAAAATGGTTTTATATATAATAGTTTGGAGGTATACAAGATGGTAGATGTAGCATTTGTCTGTCTCGGAAATATTTGTCGTTCTCCTATGGCTGAAGCGATTATGCGTCAGCGTTTAAAAGACCGAGGTATTTCCGGTGTTACAGTTCATTCACGAGGCACTGGTCGCTGGAATCTTGGAGAACCGCCTCACGAAGGAACTCAAGACATTCTGAATCGTCATAATATCTCATATGATGGTATGATTAGTGAGCTATTTGAACCAGATCATGATTTTGATTATATTATTGCAATGGATCAAAGTAATATAGACAATATCAGATCGATTAATCCCAATTTAAAAGGACAATTGTTCAAATTGCTAGAATTTAGTAACATGGAAGAGAGTGATGTGCCAGATCCATATTACACAAATAATTTCGAAGGCGTGTATGAAATGGTACAATCATCTTGTGACAATCTAATTGATTACATCGTAAAAGATGCAAATTTGAAAGAGGGGTAAGTATTATGCAAAATAAATTAATTCCTGGTATTTTAATTGGCGCTATTGTTGGTGGTGCTGCTACATTAGCTGACAAATCAACTCGTAACTCATTAATACAATCTGTAAAAGATATGAAAGAAGGTAACCGTTCTCGTAAACCTTCTAAAGTCAGTTCTATCAAAGACGAAGTATTATACTGGAAAGATACTATCGAAGAAATTCGTCGTAACAATCCAGAGTTAGAAAAATCAATTAAAGATGCTAAAGATACTTTTGTAAATCGCAAAAATAATCGCATCGGTAAATAATTGATTGATTTTAAGGGTTGGGACAAAGGCGAAAACCATTCATGTCCCGACCCCTTTCTTTTAAAATAAAAAGTTATCGTTTTATAGAGGAGGACATTATGTCGAATAAAAATCAATCAAGTTCGAACTATCTTAATTCTGTGAAAGAACAGCAAGAAGAAGAGCAAGATAAAATTAAGGTTGATCGTACTTATGTAGAACCACAAGAATTCCAATCAAAAGAACCGAAAAAAGATAATCAGGTTTTCTTTGTGTCACGATTAAATAAACCTGCAAAATATACAAAGAAATCAAATTTTATTTCTTATCTAATTTATCGCATTGGTAAGGATGATGCTTCAGGTTTAGCAGCACAGATGACTTATCACTTCGTCTTAGCGCTATTCCCAATGTTAATCTTCTTATTAACATTATTACCATTCTTCCAAATCGATCCTCAACAAATTAAAGATTTAGTTAGTCAAAATGCACCATCTGAAACAGCCGATGTAGTATCAAGAATCTTTGAAGATATCACGAAAAATTCAAGTGGTAGTCTACTTTCTGTTGGGTTATTATTGGCAATCTGGTCAGCATCAAATGGTATGTCAGCGATTATGAATTCATTCAATGTTGCATACGATGTAGAGGATGCACGTAACCCTGTTGTTCTTAAAATTTTAAGTGTAGTTTTCACTATAGTTATGGGAATTGTATTAGCTTTAGCGTTAACACTACCTACATTTGGTGATTTTATTAAAGAACGTTTATTTGGCCCTTTAGGCTTAAGTAATGAAGTCGCATGGGTATTTGATTTAGTTAGAATTGTTCTACCGTTTATTGTTATTCTTATTTTATTCTTAACTTTATATTCAGTAGCACCAAATGTTAAAACTAAATTTAAGTCAGTATTTCCCGGTGCACTATTCACTTCAATTATATGGTTAGTCGGTTCATTTGCGTTTGGATGGTACTTATCTAACTTCGGTAACTATTCTAAAACGTATGGCAGTTTAGCTGGTATCATCATCTTGCTATTATGGTTATACATTACTTGTTTCATTATTATTATTGGGGCAGAAATCAATGCTATTGTACATCAAAGACATGTGATTAAAGGAGAAACTCCAGAAGAAGCTGCATTAGTACATGATGATAACAACCAAAACCACTATAACGAAGATACAACGTATGAATATAAACGTACTCAACCTGGTAAGGATGAGAATTATAATATCGATAAAGATGACGATGATGATAACGTTGAAGAAAAAGAATCGTTAACTGATAAAATTAAAGATAAGTTTACTTCAAATAGCGATAATGAAGATAATAAGAAATCATAATTCAATATTAGAAATTGAAGTGTAGAAATCATTAACAGTTTTTAATTTGAGGCACTTGTTTATAACTTTCAACCTTCTTATATCTAAATTCATTACAAAAATGCTCTTAAATGACATCTATAGAAGTCATTTAAGAGCATTTTACTTATTAAAAGATGGTGTTTATTGAATTAAGTTATGTTGGAATGCATAAATAACTGCTTGTGTTCTATCTTGTACTTCTAATTTACTTAATATATTACTTACGTGTGTTTTAACTGTTTTGATTGTAATATGAGATGCGCTTGCGATTTCTTGGTTGGAATATCCTTTAGCAATTAATAGTAAAATTTCCATCTCACGCTCAGTTAACATTTCATATAATTCAGCGCGTTTTTTCATTCTGTTACGCATTTTGACTAGCACTTCAGGTTCGAAGACTGATTCATCATTATAGGTCTTACGTACAGCATCGGCTATGCCACTCGCACTTGTTGTTTTTAAAATATAGCTATCTACTCCTGCATCCAGGGCTCTATAAACTTCTTTATCTTCAATAAAACTTGTTAACATGACTACTTTTATATGTGGCAAATCTTTTTTTATTTGCATTGTAGCCTCAACGCCATCCATATCTTCCATTAATAAATCCATTAAAATTAAATCAGGTTGTAATTCATGTGCCTTGGCTATGGCGTCTTTTCCCGATTCACCTTCTCCTACGATTTCAATATCTGATTGCGTTGATAAATAACTTGAAATTCCAATTCTAACCATTTCATGGTCATCTACAAATAACACTTTAATCGCCATATGAATCATCCTCCTTATTTAATGGTGCTTTTACTTCTATACGCGTTCCTGAATCAGGTAATGACACAATGTGGAACGTAGCCCCAATCTCTAATGCACGTTCTCTCATATTTTTTAAACCATAACTTTGTTCAACTTTTTCATCAACATTAAATCCTTTACCATTATCTTGTATTCTTAATAACAAATAATCTTGTTGGTTAAATAACTCTACCGTAACCTTTGAACCATTAGAATGTCTCAATGTATTAGATATTGCTTCTTGAGTAATTCTAAACAAATGATCTTCAATCCCTTTAGGTACTTTAAAGTCTTGAATATCATGTATAACTTTCATAGGAACCTTTTTCTGTAAATCGATAACTAAATCTTTAATACCTTCACCAAGCGTTTTATCTTTTAGTCCTAGTGGGCTTAAATGTAATAATAATGCACGCATTTCTAGTTGAGATTCTTGAACCATTTTTTCAAGCACAGGTATTTGTTGGTCGAGTGGTGGTTCTAATTTAGTTTCTTTAATTGCTGATAACATCATGCTTGCTGCGAAAAGTTGTTGACTTACTGAATCATGTAATTCGCGAGCTAAACGTTGACGCTCATCTTCAATTATTTTTTTAACTTTAACATCATTCATATTATAATTTTCATTAGTTAAATTTTGAGTTTTAATTCTCAAACGATGTAATTCTTGATTTAAGGGTACTAATGTTTGATAAAGATCTACTGTCTCATTGTATAATTCAATATTTTGATCATTAATACCTACAGTTTCCCCTTCGATTGCATGTTCAATTTGTGATTTAATCCAATGATTTTGTTGATTAATCTTGTAGGCTAATATCGAACCTACAATAATACATAATAAAATAATTACTAAATTTAAAAACAAGAAGACAGGTATGCCAAATATTTGCGTATAAAACATCCCTTGAAAATAGATAATATTTACAAATACTTTATCTATAAATAAGAACGCAGTAAACATGCTATACACGAGTATAAGCATGGAACCTATAGCTCTTAAGTAGTGATTCATCGATAAATCACCTCTACATCTCCTATAAACGTTGATACGTAAATATTCACATTATAATTCTCTTCTTTAGGTTTTTCTTCAACTTGGATATGATTATTTTCTACTTTATAGGATTGACCATTAACGTATCCAGTACCATAGAATGCTGCCATATGTAGATTAATATTATAGTTTAATGGGACCACTAGTTGTACTTTTCCTAAAATGTGTCTAACTACAATCGTATTATTCTCTTTAATATTAGCAGCTTTCGTCATATCAATGTGTACATCTCCGACCCCGTGTTGGATTTGCACATCTTCCCATTTATAGACATAAATTGGTGTACGTTGCTCTCCAAACCACTTCTGTTTTATAAATTGTGGTGAAGTAACCTCGTCTTCAGAAGCAACAATTTTTAATGGTTTAAATTTAAAAATTAAATACCTAACAATCACAATCACTAGGAAAATAAACAATATAATAATCGTGTACTTATTCGATAATAAGGTAAACGCTATCAACAAAGCACCTATCCAAAACGCTAATAGTCCTCTTACTTTATGAAAGTAAAGGTATCCAACATAAACTAAAATGCATCCTAGCAAGAGAACGAATAAGTAGCCAATTTTCTCAAAAAAGATATAGTAAAAATTAGCAATGATCATTAATGCTGTGAAAATGATTAATAATTCTGTCGATATATATTTACGTGTCAACACGTCGCCTCCTATCTTTCTTGATTATTTAAGCTACCATACTCATTTGTTCAATGATGTCATATTGTCCTAAGGTAGTAATTCTTTCTTTCGCGCAACGATGTATATCCTCTTCTATTCTTGCGCAATATGCTTCAAACATATCTAATTGATTTTTTAAATCTTCAATTTCATAATTATTAATTTCTTGAGCATGTTTAATATTATAAGTATTCGCTATATCAATATACTTATTTTCTAATGTAGCAGATAAACTGTCAATCAACTTATTCATTTGAAGTTTTTTCTTATTTAAATATACTATGTATGTTTCAATACTTTTAAGTTTATTATCTAAAAGCATTCGATACTCGTCGATATTTTGTTTAATTACTACTTTTAAAAAATGTTGTAAGTACACATCCATATAGTTCATAGAAACACCTCATTCTTAATTAAGCTTTATTATAGTACATCGCTTCATGAAGGAATATAGGCTTAGGAACCATATTTAACTCATACTTAAGCACTACTTAAAGATAGTAATTTTCAATGAAATTAAATGATACGCTCATAATTATAGCGTAAGAAAGATATTGTATTATTATCTCTCTCACGCTATAACAATTAGTCTATTTTAGTTGTTAGCACTGGGCCGTCTTTAGTTACGATTACCGTATGCTCAATTTGAGCTACAAAGCTTTTATCTTTAGTTTCAAATGCCCATTCATTTTTACCTTCTGTTACAAATGTAGCCTTAGAAGAAATAAATGGCTCAACTGCGATTACTACACCTTCTTTTAAAAGCGTTTTATCTTTAGGGTCATAATAATTCATGACATGATTAGGAGCTTCATGTAACGATTGACCTACGCCATGTCCAGTTAAATTTTTAATAACTGTTAAATCATTTTGACGTGCGGTGGCATGTACTGCTTTACCAATATTACTTAATTTAGTTCCTGGTTTGACTTTAGCCATAGCATTTTCAAAAGCCATTGTCGCCACATCACACACTTTTTGTTTGAGAGGATTATCCGCTTCGCCTACTACAAATGAAATACCTGTGTCTGCGTAGTAGCCATTTTTCAAGGCTGAGACATCGATATTAACCAAATCTCCTTCGCGGATGATACGTTTACCAGGAATGCCGTGCGCAACTTCTTCATTAACACTAATACATGTTTGGCCTGGGAAATTCTCATCGTGAATAGGTGCTGAAATTGCACCATGTTCTTCGAATAACGCTTTCGCAATATTATCTAACTCTTTCGTTGTAACTCCAGGTTTGGTAGCCTCTTGCATTGTATCTCTTACTTTTGCACAAATATAACCTATCTCTTTTAAGGCTTGTAATTCTTCTTCTGTTTTTACAATCATATTATCCCGTTCCTTTTTAATTGATATTACATCTTATTATACCAAAAATTTTTTGATATACTAAACGTGACTAATAATGAAACGTAAATAATTTTCAATTTCACACTTATTACAATGATTATTTTCGTGCAACGAGAGGATTTATGACATGGATAAATGGTATAAACGGATTATTGGCGCTAGAACGATTAAAACAGGATTGGCTACTTTCTTAACATCTCTATTTTGCTTAATGTTAAATTTGACACCTATCTTCGCCATTCTAACCGCGATTGTCACTATTGAACCAACCGCTAAAGCATCTTTAAAAAAAGGCTATCGTAGATTACCGGCTACTGTTATTGGGGCATTGTTTGCAGTAGTATTTACTTTCATCTTTGGGGATCAATCACCGCTATCATATACCTTCAGTGCTTTATTCACTATTCTATTATGTACTAAATTAAATTTACAAGTAGGTACGACCGTTGCTGTTTTAACTTCAGTAGCTATGATTCCAGGAATTCATGATGCCTATTATTTTAATTTCTTTTCTAGATTGCTTACTGCACTAATCGGATTGGTAACTGCCGGAATAGTTAATTTCCTCGTTTTACCGCCTAAATATTATCATCAAATAGAAGATAATCTGACATTATCCGAACATAAAATATACGAATTATTCGCTTTAAGATGTAATGAATTACTATTAGGCAAATTTCATTCTAATGATAGTAATGAGTTATTGACTAAATTAACTGCTATTATTGATAAAACTGAAACCTTAACCGGTTATCAACGTGATGAATTACGCTACCATAAAAATAAAGAAGATGAGTGGAAACGATTAAAACATATTTCTAATAGATCTTATGTAGACTGTCTCCTCACAACCCACCTTTCAAATATTATCTATTTGCCTAAAAATGTAAATCTCATCTTTACTACAGAGGAAAAAATGGCAATTATTAAAATAAGTAATAGTATCCATGATATTCCATTAAATGATTACTTTGAACGTCAAAAGAAATCCGCTTCTACACTAAAATCTTCAGTTAAATTACTTGAAGAATTCGACCAAAATCAAATTAAAAGTCACGTAATTTATGAAATATTATTGATTTATAAATTGCTAGACAATCGATTTAAAGATAAATAACAAGAGCAGGACAGAAATCTAAGAAAAATTTTATGATTTCATTGTCCTGCTTATTTTTGTTTATTATTTATTTTTAACTGAACGATCTATAATTACTTGTTTAGCCGCTTCTTCTTCAGTATTATCTAACTGTTTAGGCTCAAAAGGTAGACCTTTACGTTCACATGCTTTTTCTAATAAATAATCAGTTAGTTCATGATTTTTCGGCAAAATTGGTCCATGCAGATAAGTGCCTAATAAGTTCTTATAATGGATACCTTCTTGCTTATCATCATCATTATTACCATATCCTACTGTTACATGGCCTAGTGTGCCAAAATTATGATGTGTACGACCACCGTGGTTTTCGAAACCGACAATAGTGCCAAACGTGTCACTTTCAATTACGATATCGCCTGTTAAACGATCGGTACGTGATTCAGTATAAAAATCTAAAATTCCTAAACCTTCAAGCTCAGTTCCATCTGGTGTAATATACTTTGTACCTAAAAATTGATAGCCACCACAAATTGTTAAACCTGGCATACCATCTTCAATAGCATCCTTAAGTACTGTTTTAATTTTACTTAGTTCTTTAGTAGCAATGCTTTGTTCTCTATCACTACCGCCACCAATGAAGAAAATATCGCATTCTTCAAGAGTCACGCCCTCAGTTTCATTGATTTCTACTACGTTTAATTTAATGTTGCGTTTTTTAGCTCTTTGTTTTAGGGCTATAATATTCCCAATGTCACTGTATAAGTTTAATTTATCTGACATAAAATGATAAATCGTTAATTCATGCATATTAATTGCCCCCTACAAATGAACGGTTTAGTTGTTCAACCATTGGTGATAATGAAGTATAGTTAGGAATTGCTACGGTGAAGCCACTGTAATTCATAGTTAACGCTGTCGCTTTATAAATATCTTTCTCGAGAATAATAGGAACATCAACTTCGGCTAATTTTAAACGTAATTGCAATTCTTCGGCACGTGTACCGGTTACAATGATAGCTTCAATATCTTGATCATTTAATTTTTCGAAGTCTGCATCATAAATCCAAGAGGTATCACGCCCATCTGCAGCATTGTCGTTTAAGCTAATAACATACACCTTTTTATCACCCAACTGCTCTCCTACCGATAAGCTTGCATTCATACCAGCCGGATTCTTCGCTAAGTTTATCATCGCTTCTTTTTGATTCATTTTAAAATATTGCATACGACCATTATCAGACATATACGTTTCAAAACCTTTACGTATAGCATCATCGTTAAGACCTAGTTCTTTTAACACTGAATATGCTGCTAAAGCATTATATGCATTGAAGTCACCTGCTATTTTCATATCAAATATTTCGTCATTCATATTTAATTTTAAGAATGGTGAGACATCAAATGAAGTTATTTCATACTTAGGAGTTTCACGTTTAAAACCACATGTACAATGATAATGACCAATTTGGTTATAATGTATGTAATCATATTCTAGTAATTTACCACAATTAGGACAATACTTACTTTCATTCATACTGCTCTGTTCAAATTCATGCGCATGTGCTTTCATGCCATAATAAACAATCGTCTCACTTGCAATCTTTAAACGACTTACAAAAGGATCGTCCGTATTGAGAAGCAGTTTAATCCCTTTATTACTAATAGATTTCGCAGTATTATTGACCATAATATCAATTTCTCCAAAGCGGTCCATTTGGTCGCGGAAAAAGTTAGTAAATACGAACATAGAAGGTGTTACTTCTTTAAGAACACGAGGGATAGAGCCTTCATCTATTTCAATCACAGCTACTTTAGTCTGTTTCGTGCTTTGCATAATAAATGCCGAAGTAATACCAGCAGCCATATTGGCCCCTTCATTATTATGAATAATATTAATGTTATTTACTTTCAAAGTATGGCCTATCAAGTTAGAGGTAGTCGTTTTACCGTTTGTACCACTTATAAATACAATGTCGTCTACTTGAGTAGCTAATTTACGTAATATATTTTGATCCACTCTACGAGCAATTTGGCCGGGCAAGTCTGTCCCTTTTTTACCAGCTGCGATACTTGCTTTACGTGCCAACTTTGCCAAGTGGGTTGCAGTCCATTGTCTCATGTGTTTCCTCCTTGTTTAAATCACTCGAATAATTATAACATGTAACGGGTATAACAAAAAATATTCTCAATTAAAATTAACAACTTGCACTCTAGATTATAATAATTATTATTTACTAATGAGAATAGATTTGGTATAATCTTATCAAACATATAAATAATAAAAATTTAAAGAGGTGACCTTTATGTTAAGTAAAGATTTATTAGAAGCGTTAAATGATCAAATGAATCATGAGTATTTTGCAGCACATGCCTACATGGCTATGGCCGCTTATTGTGATGATACATCGTACGAAGGTTTCGCAAATTTCTATATTCAACAAGCTAAAGAAGAACGTTTCCACGGTAAAAAAATCTACGATTATATTAACGATCGTGGTGAACGCGCAGAATTCAGAGCTATCCCAGCACCTAAAACAAACTTCAACTCAATTTTAGAAACGTTTAAAGATGGATTAGCGCAAGAACAAGAAGTGACGCGCCGTTTCTATAATTTATCTGAAATTGCTCAAAAAGATAAAGACTATGCTACAACTTCATTCTTAAATTGGTTCTTAGATGAACAAGTCGAAGAAGAGTCTACTTTTGAGACACACATTGATTATTTAACTCGTATCGGTGACGATTGTAATACGTTATACCTATATGAAAAAGAATTAGCTTCACGTACATTTAACGAAGAATAATTTATACTATAAAATATATTTAATGCCCGATTTTTGCTTCCTTAGCAGAAATCGGGCATTTATATATGCAATGCAATTTACTGTTCAACGGAGGAATGTTTAGCTACAATAATATAATCAAATTATGATTGAGGAGGGAGCTATGTATCGTGGATAATGCATTTGTAGCTTTAGACTTCGAGACTGCTAATGGTAAACGTACAAGTATTTGTTCAGTTGGCATGGTGAAAGTAGTCAACAATGAAATAGTTGAATCCTTTTACACATTAGTTAATCCATTTGATTACTTTTCACAAACTAACATTAAGGTGCATGGTATCAAACCTGAAGATGTCCAAACGTCCCCTGGATTTGAATATGTGTATCCTTATATGTTGAAGTTTATAGATCATCTTCCTGTTGTAGCCCATAATGCCGCATTTGATATGAATGTCTTACATCAAAGTTTGAAAAGCTTAAATATCGAAACACCTTCAATGACTTATTTTTGTTCTTATCAATTAGCTAAACGTACAATCAGTGCTTATCGCTATGGTTTAAAACACTTAATGAACCATTATAAACTTGATTTTCATGGACATCATGATGCCTTAAATGACGCCAAAGCGTGTGCGATGATTACGTTTAGATTATTAAAACACTATGATGATTTACAAAGTATGCTTCAAATTTACGGCAAAAATTTAAAAGATAAAGGGTAGGGTCATTATTTAAATGAGATACATGTCTCTCATTCACAATCATTCTCGCCTTTATCTTTAAATAAAATCATAAATTGTCATATTTTGATAAGTGGAACGTTCCAAATTACCAACTGTAACGCCTATCAAACGGATAGGTACATTCGGATCTTTTAGTTCATTATATAAGTCATACGCCACATTATAAATATCAATATCATTTCTAACTGGGTCTCTTAAACTTCGTTGTTTTGAGAATGTTTCATACTGGTATGTTTTCAACTTTACTGTTACAGTACTACCAGATTTTTGTAATTTCGCTAACCGATCTGCAGTTTTACCTGATAATTCCCAAATTTTTTGTAGAATTTCATCATCGTCATTCACATCTGTAGAAAACGTTCGTTCCGTTCCAACTGACTTTCGAATTCTAGTAGCCTTAACTTCGCTATGGTCAATACCTCTCGCTTTGTTATATAAGCCTCTGCCTCTTTTTCCAAACCAACGAATTAATTCGAATTCTGTTTTTTCATATAAATCTTTACCGGTATATATATCATGCTCATGCATAATTTTTTTCGAAGCTTTTCCAACGCCAGGAAAATCACCGATATCTAAATTCATTAATATATCGTGTACATTATTATAATCAATAACCATCATCCCATTTGGCTTGTTCATACCACTTGCTAATTTAGCTAAATATTTATTATATGATATGCCTGCTGAAGCGGTTAATCCTGTTTTTTCAAAAATATCTCGTCGTATAAACGATGCAATCTTTGAAGCTGACAAATCAGGTCTTACTAGATGTGTAATATCTAGATATGCCTCATCAAGCGCTAGAGGATCTACAATCTCTGTATAACTCTTGAAGATAGTCATGATTATCGAAGATGCCTCACGATACGCATCAAAACGCGCTCTTACGTAATAACCATTAGGACATAGCTTATGAGCTTGAGACATTGGCATAGCAGAATGGACACCATATTTACGCGCTTCATATGACGCAGTAGAAACGACGCCTCTATTACTTGCTTTTCCGCCAACGATAACGGGTTTACCTCGTAACTTTGGATTATCTCGCATTTCTACTTGTGCATAAAAATAATCCATATCGATGTGTATTATTCTTCTTTCTGCCATTCTCTCACCCCTTTTCAAAAATAATAAAATAAGCCTTAATATAATTATACTGGTCATGATATAAAAACTCATGAAATGTGCACAATATAACCATATTAAGACTAATCTTTAATTTATTCGTAATGATTATGAGTGTGAAGAGGTTTGTGATAATACATGTACAACCCTTCCTCACTCGGATGTATATAGTTAAACTTATTGATTAGTGTAATGCCGACTAAATAAACATCAATTAAGCAATAACCAATATGAATACTTGAAATAAAGATAATTGAAGAATAAGAATAATAGCTAAATACTACCATTAAACTTGCAGTAATAAATACCATGGGTGCTAGCATTATTGTACAATATTGCCATTTATTAAAGTATTTGTTTGAGCTATGAGTAAGCAGTACACCTTGCTGATATGTAATACGAGGATGCTCTCCATGTGAAAAAGCATAAAACATTAACCGGTGTATTAATTCGTGTAGACCCAAAGTAAGTATAAACCCTAAAATACCGTACATGACATTAGCTATAAATGTCTGTTCACTAACTTCGGTAAACGTAAAAGCCCATTTATACGTGATTAAAATAACAAATAAAATAACGACAATCTGAGTCGCAATAAACTTTGGTAAGTTTAATTTATTAGATAATAAATCAATCTTATGCACAATAATGACCTCCCAACTGCATGAATTCAAACTTAGTATACATGGCCTACTTTCAGAAACAAAGACTTTTTCAATAAATTAAATACCTTGTAATCTGTTCTTAATGAAAGTTATCTAACTTAAAAATATTGTTTAAAATATTACACAGTGAAAGGCTCTATTTTACTGTTAGTGTGGCAAGTCGATAACTATTGGCGCGAAGAACAAAGTGCCAATATCTTAATACAGTATGAATATTTCCTACTCAAAGTATATCGTATCTATTATTAATTAAATGGATTATCTAATCTCTCAAATAGCGCAACTGTTTCGATGTGTGTCGTTTGAGGGAACATATCGACTGGCGTAATTTCTTTCAAATGATACTTTGTAGCCAGTATTTGAGCATCTCTTTGTTGTGTTGATGGATTACAGGATATATAAACAATACGTTTAGGATTAAGCGTTAATAATGTATCTAAAAAGGTTTCATCGCATCCCTTACGTGGTGGATCGACCATTACCACATCGGGTTTAATTCCTTGTTGTTTCCATTCTATAATGACATCTTCTGCCTTACCACAGACAAAAGTCGTATTTTCTAATTGGTTTAAAGTCGCATTTTGTTGTGCGTCTTTAATCGCAGAGGGCACGACTTCTACTCCATAAACGTGCTTAGCTACCGGCGCCATATAAAGACCAATCGTACCAATTCCGCAATAAGTATCAAGCACTGTTTCTTCACCATCTAATTGAGCATAATCGATTGCTTTTTGATAAAGTTTTTCAGTTTGACTAGAATTAATTTGATAAAAAGATTGGTCGCTGATTTTAAATGTAGTATCGCTTAATTGATCAACAATTTTATCTTTACCATATAACGTTACCGATTGTTGCCCCATAATGACATTCGAATGGCTATTATTAATGTTCTGTTTAATACTTGTAATATTTGGAAAAGCTTTATTTAACTTTTCAACCAAAATATTAGCTTGTTTAAATTTCGAACCATTTGTCACAAAGATAACCATAATTTCATCTGTGTAATGACCGGTACGTATAACTAAATGTCTTAGCAAGCCTTTTTTCGTTTTTTCATTATAAATACTTACTTTTAATTCATTAAGCCATTGTTTAACTTGATTCATAATTTCTTGATGTTGTTCATCTTGAATTAAACAGCTGTCCATATCGATAATATCATGGCTTCTTTGACGGTAATACCCCATGATTGCAAAGTTGTCTTTATCTTTACCAATTGGAAGCTGAGACTTATTCCTATAGCGCCAAGGATTATTCATACCTACCGTATCATTAATAACTGTATTGTTGAATTGAGCCTTTCTATGGAAAAGGTTCACAACCTGCTCTTTCTTCATTGCTAATTGCGCTTCGTAGGTCATATGTTGTAACTGGCAACCACCGCATTTCCAATAATATTTACATGGTGGCTCAACACGGTTTTCACTTTCTTTGATAACGTTCATTAATTTCCCAATTGCAAAATTCTTTTTAACTTTAATAATCTTAAATTCGATATCTTCATCTATTAATGCATTGGGCACAAATATGGGATAGCGATCAAATTTAACTACTCCATGACCTTCATGCGTTAGGTCAATCACCGTTCCCTGTTTAATATCATTTTTATTTATTACTTCCATTCTTTCACCCCACACGAAAAAGAGGTTTGAATAGTTAAATACAGACTATGATGCACGTACTATATATTCAAACTATGTCTCAACCTCTTCATCTCGTTCTATAACTATTTAGTTTAATTCATCATTATTGTTCATTGATTGATGACGATTCGCTTATATCGTCGACTTGTTGGTCCTCTGTTAAATCTTCATTATAAATATCTTTAGGTGTACACACTTCAATATGACGTTTTAAATTTAAGAAGTTAGCAGGTAATTTCCCGCCATACTCACCATCTACATTTAATTGCATATCAGTGTAAGACGAAATATTAATAGATGTCGCTTTCTCATATATTACCTTAGGGTGTTTAATATGTTCTCCCCGGGATGCTAATGTCATGATGTGTCCTAATTCAGCTAGATTCGCTTTCTCAACGATAATTAACGTAAAATGGCCGTCGTCTAGTTTAGCGTCAGGCACTAGCTTTTCAAAGCCAGCCATAGAATTTGTAAGCCCTAATAGGAATAATAATGCTTCACCTTGAAAAACGTTATCATCATATTCAATTCGCAAATCAACAGCTTTCATCTGCGGTAACATTTCAAAACCTTTAATATAATATGCAAAAGGACCAACAATAGATTTCAATCGACTTGGCGTTTCATATGATACTTGAGTTAGTTGACCACCTGCAGCTAAATTAATAAAATAACGATTATTCATCTTGCCAATATCAACTTTTGTTGTATGATTATCAATTATTACATCAACTGCACCCATAATATCATTAGGTAGGTGTAAGGCACGGCCGAAATCGTTAACGGTTCCCATCGGAATGATGCCTAGCTTAGGACGGTTAGGTTGTTCAGCAATACCATTTACTACTTCGTTAAGAGTACCGTCGCCACCAGCAGCTATTAAAATATCATAATTTTGTTTCAATGCACGTTCCGCTTCTAGCGTAGCATCACCTTCTCTTTCAGTGGCATACGCGCTCGTTTCATAACCTGCTCGCTCTAATTTTATTAAAACATCTGGTAAAGTTCTCTTGAATAATTCCTTTCCAGAAGTTGGATTATAGATGATTCTTGCACGTTTTCTCATAAATTATCCCTCAACTTTTTATACATATATTTATATTAAATGATTTACAAGTAAGTTAAAAGTATTTCAATCAATTATCTTTACTTTACTTTTCAAATTAAAGAACTTAAATCACTAGAAGCAGAAAATTTGATATAAAAGAAGGCTTAAAGATGAGTCCTCATCGAACTATCTTCAAGCCTATCATTCAGAACTAATGTCCTAAATATTAAGTATTAATAATTATACTTATCTTTTATCTAATTCTTGTTTTAATAATTGATTTACTTTTTGAGGGTTAGCTTGTCCTTTAGAAGCTTTCATAATTTGGCCTACTAAGAAGCCCATTGCTCTGCCTTTACCATTTTTATAATCTTCAACT
Source organism: Staphylococcus devriesei (assembly GCF_002902625.1). Lineage (GTDB taxonomy): Bacteria > Bacillota > Bacilli > Staphylococcales > Staphylococcaceae > Staphylococcus > Staphylococcus devriesei. Next base: position 22,010 of record NZ_PPRG01000039.1, on the reverse strand, counting down.
GATTGTGGGTTATTATCTAAAGCTTCAACTACAAATTTAGTTAAAGTAGCTTCATCAGAAATTTGGACTAAACCTTTGTCTTCCATGATTTGCTTAGCATCTCCGCCATTTTCGGCTAATTCTGGGAAGACTTTCTTAGCGATTTTACTGCTCATTGTGCCGTCTTCAATAAGTTTAATCATACCTGCTAAGTTCTCAGGTGTTAATTTAGTATCTTCTAAATCAACTTGATTTTTATTTAAATATTCGTTAACGCCACCCATTAACCAGTTAGATGTTAACTTAACGTCAGCGCCATGGTCGATAGCACCTTCAAAGAAATCTGACATTTCTTTTGTAAGTGTTAACACATGAGCATCGTATTCAGGTAAACCTAATTCTTTCACATATTTAGCTTTACGTTCATCTGGTAATTCAGGAATTGTTTGACGTACACGTTCTTTCCATTCGTCATCTACATATAAAGGTACGATGTCTGGCTCAGGGAAGTAACGATAGTCGTCAGATCCTTCTTTTACGCGCATAAGAATTGTTTTACCAGTTGACTCATCAAAGCGACGTGTCTCTTGACCGATTGTACCACCATTTAACAATTCTTCTTCCTGGCGTTTTTCCTCATATTCTAAACCTTTTCTTACATAGTTAAATGAGTTAAGGTTTTTCAATTCAGTCTTAGTACCGAATTCGTCTTGACCGTAAGGACGTAAAGAAATATTGGCATCACAACGTAATGAACCTTCTTCCATTTTACAGTCTGATACGCCAGTATATTGAATGATTGAACGTAATTTTTCTAAATAAGCGTAAGCTTCTTTAGGTGAACGAATATCAGGTTCAGACACGATTTCGATTAAAGGTGTGCCTTGACGGTTTAAGTCAACAAGTGAGTAACCGTCTTTATGAGTTGATTTACCCGCATCTTCTTCCATGTGAAGACGAGTAATACCAATACGTTTAGTTTCACCGTCTACTTCAATATCAATATATCCATTTTCACCAATTGGTTGGTCAAATTGTGAAATTTGATATGCCTTTGGATTATCTGGATAGAAATAGTTTTTACGGTCGAATTTAGAATGAGTTGCAATTTCCATATTTAAGGCCATTGATGCACGCATAGCCCAATCGACTGCACGTTTATTTACAACTGGTAAAACCCCAGGATATGCTAAGTCGATAACATTAGTATTTGAGTTAGGTTCAGCTCCAAAATGCGCTGGTGATGGAGAGAACATTTTTGAGTCTGTTTTTAGCTCAACATGAACTTCAAGTCCGATAACTGTTTCAAAATGCATTATTTCCACTCCTTATAAATTTTCATATACGTCGTGTAAGTTGAATTGTGTTTCATATTGGTACGCAACACGATATAACGTTTTTTCATCAAAAGGTTTACCGATAAATTGTAAACCAATTGGTCGTCCGTTTGATTGTCCACAAGGAACAGAAATACCTGGTAAACCGGCTAAGTTAACAGGCGTAGTTAATAAATCGTTAGCATACATAGTTAACGGTTCATCAATTTCTTCTCCCAAGTTGAAAGCAGTCGTTGGTGCAGTTGGACCTACAACAACATCATAATTTTCAAAGACTTTATCGAAGTCATTTTTAATTAATGTTCTAACTTTTTGTGATTTTTTATAGTACGCATCATAGTAACCAGAACTTAACGCGAATGTACCTAAGAAGATACGACGTTTAACTTCGGCGCCGAAACCTTCTGATCTAGACATCTTATATAATTCTTCCAATGATTGCGCTTCTTTAGAATGATAGCCATAACGAATTCCATCAAAACGAGCTAAGTTTGCTGATGCTTCTGAAGAGGCAATAACATAATATGATGGAATACCATATTTTGTGTTAGGTAGTGACACTTCATCGACTTCAGCGCCTAATGACTTAAGTGTTTCAATCGCTTTTTTAACTGATTCTTTTACATCTTCATTAACGCCTTCGCCTAAGTATTCTTTAGGTAGCGCAATTTTTAAGCCTTTAATATCTTTACCAATGTCAGAAGTAAAGTCTATATCATCAACAGGTGCACTTGTAGAGTCATTTTTATCAATTCCTGAAATAGCTTCTAATACTAATGCATTGTCTTTAACATTACGTGTAATTGGGCCGATTTGATCTAATGAAGACGCAAACGCTACTAAACCAAAACGTGATACACGGCCATAGGTAGGTTTCATACCCACTACACCACAATATGCTGCTGGTTGTCTAATAGAACCACCAGTATCAGAGCCTAAACTAAATGGCACTAATCCGGCTGCCACAGCTGCTGCTGAACCACCTGATGAACCACCTGGAACTGCAGTGTGGTCAAATGGGTTAACCGTTTTTTTAAAGTAAGATGTTTCAGTTGAACCACCCATAGCGAATTCATCCATATTTAATTTACCAATTAATACGGCATTTTCATTATGCAATTGTTGCATAACTGTTGAATCGTAGATAGGAACGAAGCCTTCTAACATTTTACTTGCACACGTTGTTTCTACATCTTTAGTAATAATGTTGTCTTTGATACCCATTGGAATACCAAATAACTTACCTTCCATTTGGCCTTTAGCTTGGAGTTCATCTAATTCTTCAGCTTTTTTTATCGCATTTTCTTTATCTAAAGCTAAAAATGATTTTATTGTTGGATCAGTTTCTTCGATAGCGTCGTAAATATCTTTTACTACGTTAGAAGGTTTAATTTCATTGTTTTTAATCATTTTTATTAAATTTTCAACAGATTCATAGCGAATACTCATCTTAAGCGTCCTCCTCGTTCATGATAGCTGGTACTTTGAATTGACCAACTTCTGTTTCTTTAGCATTTTTTAATGCTTGCTCTTGAGGAATGCCCTCGATTGCTTTGTCTTCACGTAAGACATTTTGCAAGTCTAAAACGTGATAGGTTGGTTCAACACCTTCAGTATTAGCTGTATCATTTTGTTTCGCAAAATCTAAAATACTTTCAAGTGTTTGAGCCATTTCTTCTGTTTCTTCTTCAGAAATTTGAAGTCTAGCTAAGTGTGCTATATGTTCAACTTCTTCACGTGTAACTTTAGTCATTAATTAAAAAGCCTCCTTATTACTCATTCATCATAAAATTGTATCAAATTTTCACTTAAAAATCTAAATATTTATTATTATAACAGTCAGTTAGCCACCCTCTTATACTAAATAAAGATTAAAGTTTCACCTTATACAACTACTAATTTTATATACTGTATAAAATAATGTAACTCATTTAAGCTTTTGTACCTTTTTAATATATACAAATTTAATTAAAGTTAAGTTTTTTACAATATATGCAATATACGTATAAATAAATTTATTTTACTCCAACAAATAGTAAGCGCTTACTATTCTATTTTGACACTATTATTTATCTATATAGCAAAATTAATACTTCTTTAATACATGCATTATATTGTATAATATTACATGTAACTTATTTATTAAGCATCTTATTACTAAGCGTTAAAAGATAATACTTTTGATTAAGGTAAATTTTTAGCGATAGGTAGCTTAAAACAAAGGGGGTAGTTCTAGATGTTTACTTTAGGAGCAAGTTTAAGTAGTCATGTGAACACTGGTTGGCAAACATATATAATGATTGCTATTTATTTTATTATTTTACTTATCATCGGGTACTATGGTTATAAACAAGCAACTGGTAATTTAAGTGAGTACATGTTAGGCGGTAGAAGTATCGGCCCATACAATACCGCTCTATCGGCAGGAGCATCAGATATGAGTGGTTGGATGATAATGGGATTGCCAGGTTCAGTCTATAGTACTGGCTTATCAGCAATATGGATTACAATTGGGTTAACGCTTGGCGCTTATTTAAATTTATTTAATTGTCGCACCTAGGCTAAGAGTTTATACAGAGCTTGCAGGAGATGCAATTACCCTACCAGACTTTTTTAAAAATAGATTAAACGACAAACAATCTATTATTAAAATTGTTTCTGGCCTAATCATTGTAGTATTCTTCACTTTATATACACACTCAGGTTTTGTGTCAGGGGGAAAACTATTTGAAAGTGCATTTGGCCTTGATTATCACTTTGGACTTATTTTAGTAGCTGTCATTGTTATTTTATATACATTTTTTGGCGGCTATCTAGCTGTATCGATTACCGACTTCTTCCAAGGTGTAATCATGTTAATCGCCATGGTTATGGTACCTATTGTAGCTATGATGCATCTAAATGGATGGGGCACCTTCTCTCGTGTAGCTGAAATGAAACCTACAAACTTGGATTTATTTAGAGGCACTACTTTCTTAGGTATGATTTCCCTTTTTGCATGGGGATTAGGTTATTTTGGCCAACCTCATATCATTGTTAGATTTATGTCAATCAAGTCACATAAGATGTTACCTAAGGCGCGTCGAATTGGTATAAGCTGGATGGCAGTTGGTCTTTTAGGAGCTGTTGGCGTTGGTTTAACAGGTATCGCTTTTATAGCCGATAATGATATTAAAATGAATGATCCTGAAACATTATTTATTATTATGAGTCAAATTCTGTTCCACCCACTTGTAGGTGGTTTCTTACTTGCAGCTATTTTAGCCGCTATTATGAGTACGATTTCTTCACAACTTCTTGTAACTTCAAGTTCATTAACCGAAGATTTCTATAAATTATTCCGTGGCGAAGAACTCGCTAAAACACACCAAAAGGAGTTTGTATTAGTAGGTAGACTTTCAGTGCTTGTCGTAGCTATAATAGCGATTGCTATTGCTTGGTCTCCTAATGATACTATTTTGAACTTGGTTGGTAACGCATGGGCTGGTTTTGGAGCTGCATTTAGTCCACTAGTATTATTTGCACTTTACTGGAAAAAGCTCACACGCGCTGGTGCTATTAGCGGTATGATTGCTGGTGCATTAGTCGTTATTGTATGGATTGTTTGGATTAAACCATTAGCAAGTATTAATGAAATCTTTGGTATGTATGAAATTATTCCAGGTTTTCTTTTAAGTGTCATAGTTACTTATGTTGTTAGCTTATTCACACAACCACCTGGTGAGTTTGTTGAAAGAGATTTAGCACAAGTAAAAGATATTATTAAAGAGAAATAAGTGAAAAGAAATACTATTTAAAATAACTTTAAAACTTAAATGGATGAGATATAGGTATCTCAAATCAAAGATGGTACAAATTAACTTTTTATTTTAAAGTAACAGTACGCATAACTAATGTAAGATTGATAAAAAGAGTTGTAGAGGTAATTCATCATCGAATCACCTCTACAACTCTTTTTGAAGTTTATATCTCATAACCTCTTAACTATAACTAATTATTATAAATATGAACTTGTGGTTCTTTATCGTCTTTTGTTTTACTGATTAAAGCACGAGATGTATTACCATCCTTAATGCGAATTTCATAGCTATCAATATCGTCAAAATATTTTTCAGCTTGTTCAGTTACATACTGAGTAATACCGATTGTTTCAGCTTGACCATAATAATCAATTGGTAAGTCAATTGTCAGTTGTTTTGGTTTCTTATCTTCAAATTTAACCTTCCCTACAGCTTGAGTAAAGTTTGTAAAATAAGATTGTAGATTATTATTAAATTGCTTGAAGTTATTGTTTAAGGTTTCATTATACTTCTCTGCAGTTTCTGATGGTAGTAATGCTGATACTTCGTTAATTTTATTCCATTTATTAATTTTAGTTTGGTCTTCATCTACCGTAGTATTCGCTATAAATTCTCCTGGTGTTATTGAGTTTTGATCAGATTGCTTGTAAATCGCAAAATGGATAGGTATATCTTTTAAATCATCATTTGCCCTTAACCGAGTAAGTATTTCAGAAGCCATGGCTTTACCTTGTTTTTCAATTTCATCATCATTAAGATTTTTACTATATGTTTCGCCATCTTTTTCTTTTTGATAATAATACACACTATTCATAGCTAAGCCAATGGTCATACCTTTAATATTAGACCCTTTTGTATCACTATTATCATAAAAATCTTGTTCTAAAATATTAGACAAATAAGCGGGAGAGTCATCAGCAATCTTCTTAGGATCATCTTCTCCGTTATGTGAAGGGTTTAAGCCTAAATTTTCACTAGCTTTTTTTGATTTTTTCTCACTATCGTTCATTTTATCAATTTCTTTTTTAGAGTATTTAGGGTTCAAGTAGTTATTAAGTGTATCTTTATCTAAGTATTGTCCATCTTGATAAAGAAAATCATCGGTAGGAAAAACCTCTTTACTTAAATTTAATAAGCCACTCTCAAAATCATCTCCGTTATAGCTATTGGCCATATTATCTTGTAATACCCCTCTAGCTTTGCTTTCCTTAAACGGTAAAATTGTACGATAATTATCCCCTTGCACTTTCTTATCTGTTGCAATTGTCTTTACGTTATTTGAATTTGAGCTTGTATCTTCTTGTTTGTTAACCGATTGATCATTTTTATTATTACCGTTGCCACATGCCGCTAACAGCACAAGCGACATAATTACCAATAGTAGTGTCCGCTTCATTGCCGTTCTCCTCTAATTTGATATTTCATCTTTCTTAGTTATAAACTGTTCTTCTGTCCAAACTTCAGTACCAAACTTTTCAGCTTTAGTTAGTTTTGAACCCGCATCTTCACCTACAATAACTAGATCCGTACTTTTTGTTACACTACTTGTTACGTTAGCGCCTTGCATCTCTAACCAAGCTGAAGCTTCTTTTCGAGTCATTTGTTGTAACTTTCCTGTTAGGACTATTGTTTTATCTTGAAAATCAGGATGCCCTTCTATCTCACTTGTTTTAACACCATTATATACCATGTTAACGTTCTTAGTTTTCAATTTTTCAATTAAAGCTTGAATATCTTCATTTTCCAAATAAGTAACTACAGATTGGGCAAGTTTATCTCCTATATCATGAATGCTTACTAACTCTTCTTCAGTAACTTCAAGCAAACGATCCATAGTTTCATATTTCTCAGCGAGAACTCGGCTTGCTTTAACACCTAAGTGGCGAATGCCTAAACCAAACAATAAATGTTCTAATGAATTAGCTTTAGAAGCCTGTATCGCAGTGAGTAGATTCTCAACCTTTTTTGCACCCATACGTTCTAACGGTAATAAATCATCTTCAGTTAGGTAGAAAATATCTGCTACATCTTTAATTACATGATTATGATAGAGTTGTTGAATGATTTTAGTGCCTAGACCATCAATATTCATTGCTTGACGTGATACAAAGTGGATAAGGCCTTCTACAAGTTGCGCCTGACATTTAGGGTTGATACAACGTAGAGCTACTTCACCTTCAATGCGTACAAGTTCGTGACCACAACTTGGACAATGAGTTGGCATATGATACGGTCGAGTATCGTCTGGTCGTCGTTCAATTACACTTCTAACGACTTCTGGAATAATATCTCCAGCCTTTTTAACAACTACACTATCCCCTATTCTAATATCACGCTCTCTAATCAAATCTTCATTATGTAAAGAGGCTCTAGAGACTGTAGTTCCTGCTACACGCACTGGTTCAAGAATAGCTGTTGGTGTAACGACACCTGTGCGGCCTATACTTAATTCGATATCTTGTAAAGTGGTTACCACTTCTTCAGCAGGAAATTTGTAAGCAATGGCCCATCTTGGCGATTTCTGAGTATAACCAATTTCATCTTGCTGGTCTAAATCATTAACTTTTATTACAATGCCATCAATATCATATGGAAGTTGTTCACGTTGTTCTGTCCACTTTTCAATATATTTTAAAACACCCTCAATATCTTTAACGCGTTCACGTTCCTGGTTTGTTTTAAAACCAAGACGATCTAATTCATCTAAAGCGCCACTTTGAGTAGTAGCATCAAAATCTGTAAAATCATTTACACTATATAAAAAGACACTTAATTTACGCTTGGCTGCTAATTTAGGGTCTAATTGTCTTAAAGAACCTGCAGCACCATTACGTGGATTAGCAAATGGTTGTTCTTCATTTTTTTCTTTTTCTTCGTTTAAAGCCATAAATGAACTACGTGGCATATAGGCTTCGCCACGTACTTCAAAGTTTAATGGTTCTTTAATTTTCAATGGGATCGCATGAATAGTGCGTAAATTTTCAGTTATATCTTCGCCGGTCGTACCATTTCCACGTGTCAATCCTTGTACGAAGCGACCATCCACATACTTTAGAGACACAGCTAACCCGTCAATTTTTAATTCACACATGTATTCCACATTATCTGTATGATCATGTATACGTTCATCGAATCGACGTAATTCGGCTTCATTGAAAGCATTACCTAAACTTAGCATAGGTGTATCATGGTCGACTTTTTCAAATGAGGATTGTGCTTCTCCACCCACACGCACTGTTGGCGAATCATTTGTTTTATATTCTGGATGCGCTTCTTCAATATCAATTAATTCACGTAATAATTTATCGTATTCACTATCTGGTACAGAAGGATTATCTTGCACATAGTATTCATAACTATATTGATTTAATAAAGCATGCAACTCATTCACTCGGTTTTGGATGTTCTCCATTAATTAATCCTCCTTTTTACTAATAGGGGCAAATTGAGCTAATAAACGCTTAGGTCCTTCAGATTTAAAAATAATATCTAATTCTACAGAACCGTTTTTCTCGTTCACATTACTTACCATACCCTCTCCCCAAGATTTATGCGTCACTTTGTCTCCTACTTTCCAATCTGAAACCGAAACTTGTTTCTTAGAGGATGTAGTACGTTTGCTAAAACCACGTTTCGGTTGTGATGAGGACTTAGGTGTAATCGTTTGTCGTTGTTGTTTTGCAGGCATTTCTAATAGATCTTCAGGAATTTCACCTAAGAAACGTGAAGGCATATTTGATTGTGAACGTCCATATAACATTCGTGACGTAGCATGCGTAATATATAAGACTTCTTCGGCACGTGTGATCGCTACATAGCAAATACGACGTTCTTCTTCCATTTCATGTTCATCATCACTTTTAATTGCGCGAATATGAGGGAATAACGATTCTTCCATACCCATTAAGAATACAATTGGGAACTCTAAGCCTTTAGCTGAGTGCATAGTCATTAACGTAACGCCACTCTCGATATTAGCTTCATCGATATCAGCCACTAATGATAAATCTGTTAAAAAGTTGATTAATGATTGTTCTTCTAGAGGAGTATTTTCTTCATAATCTTTAGGTACTGACATGAATTCATCGATATTTTCTAAACGACTTCTCGATTCAATCGTTTGTTCACGTTCTAACATGTCACGGTAACCTGACTTTTCAAGAATTTCTGTCACAATTTCACTGATTTCTAAAAATTCTTGTTCTTTAATTAAGTTTTGAATTAACTCGTAAAATTGAATACACTCTTGTGTCACTTTTTTAGAAAGGCCAATAAAATCCACTTCACCCAATGCGTCAAACATACTTATATTATTCTCAACGGCGTATCTTTGAATCTTCTCAACTGATGAAGGACCAATACCGCGTTTAGGTACATTTATAATACGTTGCAAACTTATATCATCATTACTATTAGCTACAATTCTAAGATAGCTTAGTAAATCTTTAATCTCTTTACGATCATAGAACTTTTGTCCCCCAACCATCGTGTAAGGGATATTTGATTTTATAAATGTTTCCTCTAACACACGAGATTGCGCATTGGTTCTGTATAGAATCGCCATATCATTATAATCTTTTCCAATTTTTCGATGCTTAATAATTTCACGTACAACGTATTCGGCTTCGTCACGTTCAGTCATTGCTTCATAGTATTTTATCTTATCTCCACCTGTATTAGCTGTCCATAAGCCTTTCGGTTTACGTTCCGAATTATTTTTAATTACTTCATTAGCTGCCGTTAAGATAGTTTTAGTTGAACGATAGTTTTGCTCTAAGAAAATAGTTTTAGCATTCGGATAATCCGCTTCAAAGGATAAAATATTTTGAATATCAGCACCTCTCCATCCATAAATAGATTGGTCTGAATCACCAACAACACAGAGATTTTTAAACTTGCTAGCGAGAAGTTTGACAAGTGTGTATTGAGCCTTATTGGTATCTTGATATTCATCCACGTGAATATATTGGAATTTATTTTGATAATATTCTAGCGTATCTGGAACACGTTCAAATAATCTAATTGTCTTCATAATTAAGTCATCAAAATCCAACGCTTGGTTGCGTGATAGTTGACGTTGATAACCACTATATACCGTTGCCACCATTTGTGAATGAAAATCATTAGCTTCATTGATGGCATCTTCAGGTGTCTTCAATTCATTTTTCAAATTACTGATTGCGCCAATAAACATACGTGGTTCAAAGCGTTTGCTATCGATGTTTTCATTTTTAAGTACATCTTTTATCACAGATTTTTGATCGGTTGGATCAATAATTGTGAAGTTGCGTTCGATTCCAATGCGATCTGCATCTCTTCTTAAGATACGCACACACATAGAGTGGAAGGTTGACATCCATATTACTTGGGCTTCTTCGCCCACTAATTGTTCCACACGTTCTTTCATTTCTTTGGCTGCTTTATTAGTAAAGGTAATCGCTAAAATATTATAAGGAGAGACATCTTTTTCATCTAATAAATAGGCGATTCGATGCGTTAATACTCTCGTCTTACCCGAACCAGCACCAGCCATTATAAGTAGTGGTCCTTCTGTAGTTCTTACCGCTTCACTTTGCTCTTTATTCATATTACTGACTAATGAATTCATTTATTAGACTCCTTTTTAATTTTTACTGTTTTAAGGGCTTTCTTAATGTCTGAATATATAATATTTCCTACGATAATGGTATCGGCGAACTGTTTCATTTCTTGTGCATGTTCCAGAGAACTAATGCCGCCACCATATATCAATTGCGTATTGGTTAGCATTTTAGATACCGCTTTTACCATTTCAACATCTCCATAACTACCACTATACTCAATGTACATCATAGGTAGTTTATACATTTCATTAACCATTTGTGCATAAGCTTCCACGTCTTCGATATCTAAGTTTGTCTTAGCTTGTGTTAATTGGGCAACCTTACTATCTGGATTAAGCACTAAATAGCCTTCCAATACGACTTCCTCAAAATTAATCATATGACCAAATTGTTTTAGCGCTTTATGTAACATACCATTGTGATAAGTTGTATCTTTACTATTTAATACCTTTGGGACAAAGTAAAAATCAAATCCAGGCATGACAGTGTCTAAATTTGAAATTTCAAGAACTAGTGGTAACGGATATCTTCTCACTCTACTCATTAAATGAATGACATTATCCTCGGTAACGTTATCTGTTCCACCAATCATTATTGCATCCGTATTTGACATGCATAATGCGTCTAAATCTTCGTCACTTATCTCTTTAGCCGGATCAAGTTTAAACACATGTTGCCATTCCTTAATGTCGTACATATATCCATAACTCCTTTTTTTAACATACACTAAATTATAGCATTTTTAACCTTTGAGTTCTAAATAGATTAGACCATTTTCACACCGAAAATTTACAACTTATAGCCGTTAAATCAATTTGTTTTATTAACTACTTAGCATTACAAATAAACTATTAAAATCATATATAAAAGAAAGAAACTCGAAGACCATTTCCTAATTGGAAATGATTTCCGAGTTATGAGTACGATATCTATACCTAAACTATTAAAACTTATTCTTTCGTCTCAATATTTAATCGATTTAGGATTATTGTATAAGCATCATTACCCCATTGTAATGAACGTTTCACTCTAGAAATAGTCGCTGTTGATGCACCCGATTCTTTTTCAATCGTTGCATAAGTAAAGCCTTGTTTAATCATTTTAGCGACTTGAAGTCTTTGAGATAATGATTGTATTTCATTTACAGTGCATAAATCATCAAAAAATTGATAGCACTCTTCTCTATTTTCAAGTGTTAGAATCGCATCAAATAGTTCATCTAATGCTTGTCCTCGTAGTTTTTCGATTTGCATCTCAAACAACCCCTATATTCCAATTTCAATATATCTTCATTTTAACGCATTAAATAGTTAAAGTGTAGTAATTTCATTGAAAAGAACGGTTACTTATTCTAGGCCAGCGCGTTGGAAGATTGTATCTACTTGATTTAAATGATGTTCAGGGTTGAAGCATTCATCTAATTCTTCTTTAGAAAGAACGTCAGTAATATCATTATCTTGTTCTATTAACGTACGGAATGGCGTTTTAGTTTCCCATGATTCCATAGCCTTAGGTTGTACTTTATCATAGGCTTCTTCACGAACCATACCTTTATTAATTAAAGATAACAACACACGTTGTGAGAAGATTAAACCAAACGTTTTATCAATATTATTTCTCATATTATCTTCATATACAGTTAAACGATCTACAATATTTGTAAAACGATTTAACGCATAATCTAGTGCAATGGTTACGTCTGGTAACATTATACGTTCAGCAGATGAATGAGAAATATCTCGTTCATGCCATAATGGTACATTTTCATACGCAGTTGTAATATAGCCACGGATGACACGCGAAATACCAGTAATATTTTCAGAACCAATTGGATTACGTTTATGAGGCATAGCTGAAGAGCCTTTTTGGCCTTTGGCGAATGCTTCTTCAACTTCTCGTGTTTCAGTTTTTTGTAAGTTACGAATTTCTACAGCAAATTTTTCTAGTGATGTAGCTATTAATGCTAGCGTTGCAATGTAATATGCGTGACGATCACGTTGTAACGTTTGAGTAGATACTGGTGCAGAGTCGATACCTAAATGTTTACAAACGTAACTTTCAATTTCTGGTGGAATATTTGCGAATGTTCCTACTGCGCCACTCATTTTACCTACTTCAATTTCTTCACGTACTTCTTTAAAACGTTTTAAATTACGTTTCATTTCTGTGTACCATAGCGCCATTTTTACACCAAATGTTGTTGGTTCAGCATGTACACCATGAGTTCGTCCCATCATCAATGTGTATTTATATTTTTTAGCTTTTTGTTCTAATACTTTAATAAAACGTTCGATATCTTTTTCAATAATTTCATTTGCTTGTTTAATAACATAACTTAATGCAGTATCGACTACATCCGTTGAAGTTAAACCATAGTGAACCCATTTACGCTCTTCACCTAACGTTTCAGAAACTTGTCTAGTAAAAGCTACCACATCATGACGTGTTTCTTCTTCAATTTCTTTAGCACGTTCAACATTCACTCGCGCATTTTCTCTTATCTTTTTAACATCCTCTTTAGGAATATGTCCTAATTCGCTCCATGCTTCACACGCCAAAATTTCAACTTCTAACCATGCTTCATATCTATTTTGGTCTGTCCAAATATTAGACATTTCTTCTCTTGAATAACGTTCAATCATCTTTAAACTCCTATTCTATGTATTAAATTCGTGGTAAAAACTGTACATTAACCATAAAAACACAAAAATAGTTCGTGTCTAAGCTTTCTGTTTAAGTTTAACAGATTATATATAAAAAGTATAAGTCTTTTTCTCGCATTTCTAGTATAAATGATTCTTATAAGAAATACACTAATATCTTAATTTATGGCAAATACAACAACAAAAAGAAACCTAAGTGCATTTAATACTAATAGATGATGTGTCGTTCAATCATCTTAACTATTAATTCTTCACTTAGATTTCTTTTAGGAAATGACGACGAATCAACCAAATATTCAAATTATATTTGTATTCTGATTCGAGCCCTATTCTAATTTTTTACCAACAAACTGAATATCTTGACGTAACACTTCAATATTTCCGGCTTTGTCTTCGGTATACACCGGCTTTTCAATACGTTTGACGGGCATATAGCCTGCTTCACGCATACGTGCTAAACACTCTGAGATAGTTTCATTATCATTTACTTTGAACTTCATCGTGTTCCACTACGCTTTCTATTTCTTCTACTTCATAAGCTTTAACTTTTCTAGTACGTACGCCTTTAGTCCAGAAACCACCGTGTATTGCTCTAGGCTCATACGCAATGATAAAAGCTTTTTCATCTAATGTACGTACCGTTTCCATTAACTTACGTTCAAATCTTCTAGGGGTTAAAATTTGCATTACCATTCGACTACCATCTCTACCATGAGCTTCATAGTGCGTAACGCCGTACCCAAGATTTCTTAATTCATTTGGCAAATCTAATTCATACTCTGATGAAGTTACATTTACAACTGTATAACCTAATGCGAGTTTTTCTTCAATCTTCATTCCCACTATGATACCAATTGAGAAACCAAAGGCATAGGCAACGATATTTTGAATTTGGTCAAGACTAGACATTACTAATCCAAGACCCACTACATATATCAATACCTCAAGGAAACTCACTATTGCGGCCACATAGCGATAGCCTTTTAACGTTAAAATTGTACGCATCGTTAAAAATGTAACGTAAAAAACGTTAATAACGAATATCGCTGCTACCATTAGCCATGGGTTTGCCGTTATCACTGACATGCTATTCCTCATTTCTTCCTTATATTACTAAAATCGAGATAATTTTATCAGTGATAGTTTATTTTGTCACTAGTAAATCATCATATACTATGTGTATTTAGTTTTAATCAAGATTAGTAAATCATTATTTTTCAACCTATTATAATGTTTATTTACAGACTATTTAATGTAAGATCTAGTATGTTAGGCGTATTAATTTTTTGGCCACGTATATCTTGTGTATGCTAATTCACGTTTATGTGCATTACGAACATAATGCTTTTCTATTGTTTCGCGTGCATCACTAGGAACTTCTTTGCCTTCTAAGTAATCATCAATATGCTCATAACTTACCCCTAATGCTTCTTCATCAGGTAATTGTGGTTTATCATCTTCTAAATCAGCAGTTGGAATTTTTTCATATAAACGTTTAGGTGCTTCTAAATACTTTAATAATTGTTTACCTTGTCTTTTATTTAAGCCGAAAATTGGAGCAATGTCTGCTGCACCATCACCATATTTAGTATAAAAACCAGTAATATTTTCTGCAGAATGGTCTGTTCCTATCACAATACCACTTCTATTAGAGGCAATAGAATATTGTACTTTCATACGTTCACGTGCTTTCTCATTACCACGTTGAAAATCTGTTAACTCAATGCCCGCTTCTTTTAGGGATTGTACACTTTGGTCTACGGCTGGTTTAATATTTACGGTGATTGTTTCATCAGGATTGATAAATTTTAAAGCTTCTTCTACTTCATCAGCATCTTTCTGTACACCATATGGAAGTTTTACTGCGACAAACTGACATTCGCGACCTTCATTACGTAATTCTTCAACCGCTAATTGTGCAAGTTTACCAGTAAGCGTTGAATCTTGCCCACCTGAAATACCTAATACAAGCGACTTAACAAACGCATGAGATTGAACATAACTTTTAATAAAATGAACGATTTCATGTATCTCTTGTTTACTATCAATATTCTTTTTAACTTTCATTTCTTTCATTACAATATCTTGTAACTTAGTCATTGTCTTCCTCCATTTCTTTTACATGTTCTGCCACTTGAAAGATGCGTTTATGTTTATTGTCCCAACAAGCTGTACTTAAATCAACTGGATATTCTTGTGGGTTTAAATAACGTTTATTTTCTTCCCATAATTTTGAAAGTGCTTCTTTTAAATAGTCTTGTGCTTCTTTTTCACTTGGTAAATCATATACGAGTTGACCATTTTCAAAGATAGAGTGATGTAAGTCTACCGCTTCAAAATGTTTAATGTACTTCATTTTATAAGTGTGAACTGGGTGGAACATTTTTAACGGTTGTTCATTATTAGGATTTTCATGCTCTAACGTAATATAGTCGCCTTCCGCTTTACCTGATTTTGTATTAATAATTCTATATACTTTCTTTTTACCTGGTGTTGTTACTTTTTCAGCATTATTAGACAACTTGATCCGGTCAATATATTCGCCATCTTCATTTTCTACCGCTACAAGTTTATAAACCGCACCTAGGGCTGGTTGATCAAAACCAGTGATTAATTTAGTACCTACACCCCATGAATCTACTTTAGCACCTTGTGATTTTAAACTCATAATTGTCTGTTCATCTAAATCATTTGAAGCAATGATTTTAGCATCTGGGAAACCAGCTTCGTCTAACATTCGTCGTGCTTCTTTAGATAAGTAGGCAATATCACCAGAGTCTAAACGTATACCTACAAAATTAATTTTATCGCCTAGTTCTTTAGCAACCTTAATTGCTGTTGGTACACCAGATTTTAAAGTGTGGAATGTATCTACTAAAAACACACAATCTTTATGACGTTCAGCATAGACTTTAAATGCTTTATATTCGTCACCATAGGTTTGTACTAACGCATGAGCATGTGTTCCTGAAACGGGTAGGCCAAATAGTTTACCTGAACGTACGTTACTCGTTGAATCGAAACCGCCGATGTATGCTGCACGTGCACCCCATAAAGCTGCGTCAAGTTCTTGAGCACGACGTGTGCCAAATTCCATTAATATATCATTAGGCGCAACTTGGCGGATTCTACTGGCTTTAGTAGCGATAAGAATATGGAAATTAACAATATTTAATAATACTGTTTCAATAAGTTGAGCTTGGATAAGAGGTGCTTCTACACGTAGTAAAGGTTCATTACCGAAACAAAGTTCTCCTTCTTGCATAGCTCGAATATTACCTGTAAATTTAAGGTTTTTTAAATAACCAAGAAAATCATTTTGATATCCTATTGATTGCAGATATTCTATATCAGAATCGCTAAAATGGAAATTTTCAATAAATTGAATCACTCGTTTTAATCCATTAAATACAGCATAACCACTTTCGAATGGCATACTTCTGAAATATAAATCGAATACTGCATTACGTTCATGAATTCCATCATTCCAGTAACTTTCGGCCATGTTAATTTGATATAAATCATTATGTAACATTAAACTGTCATCTTCGTAACGATACACCATTATCTCTCCTAACGATCTTTTTCATTATTTTATCATAATTAGATAGAAGTGAGTATTCTCGGTGGTTTTACTCGTATTTTAAATACGAAATATTAGTTATCCGACAAATTAGTGACAAAAGAAGTATTTAAATGAGTTAATTAGTTGGCTAGATTATAATATTGGATGAGGTGGTCATATGATATTAGAAGAAGCTAAGTCTTTTATACATACAATGTATACTGAATTAGAGTACTCAAAAGCTGATATGGAAACAAGAATTGCAATGATAGAAAAAGAAATTGCTTCAACAGGGACATATACACATACGTACGAAGAGCTAAGTTATGGCGCTAAACTTGCTTGGCGTAATTCTAATCGTTGTATAGGCCGATTATTTTGGGAGTCACTACATGTTGAAGACGCAAGAAATGTGAGTAATGACTCAGAGTTCATTACTGCAATTAATAAACATTTGGAAGAAGCGACGAATGATGGAAAAATAAAACCATATATCACTATTTTCTCAGCCGATAATGCGCCGAAAATTTATAATAATCAATTAATACGCTATGCAGGATATGAAGATAAAGGAGATCCCTCTGAACGTGAAGTGACACAACTTGCTGAACATTTAGGTTGGAAAGGTGAAGGTACAGATTTTGATGTCTTACCTCTTATTTACCAACTGCCTAATGAAGAAATTAAGTTATATTCACTACCTTCTGAATTAGTAAAAGAGGTTAACATCGAGCATGATCGTTTTCCGAAATTAAAAGATTTAAATTTAAAATGGTACGGTGTGCCTATTATCTCTAATATGGATTTAAACATTGGTGGTATAGTCTATCCAACTGCACCATTTAATGGTTGGTATATGGTTACTGAAATAGCAGTTCGTAATTTTACTGATACTTATCGTTATAATTTATTAGAAACTATTGCGGAGGCCTTCGATTTTGGTACACTTAAAAATAATTCATTTAATAAAGATCGAACATTAGTAGAATTCAGTTATGCTATTTACCATTCTTTTAAATCACAAGGTGTATCAATTGTAGATCATTTAACTGCATCAAAGCAGTTCCAACTATTTGAAGAGAAAGAACATCGACATGAGCGAGAAATAACTGGTAAATGGTCATGGCTAGCGCCGCCTCTTTCACCTACACTGACTGAGAATTATCACCATGGATATAAAAATAAGATTAAGAATCCTAATTTTCATCATAAAAAGAAACAAGCATTGAAGTGTCCATTCCATTAATGTTCACCAGACACGGAGGTAAAGTTAGTGATGAATTTATATTATTTAGGACCTAAAGGAACTTTCTCTTATCTTGCAGCAAAGCAATATTCTTTAGAAAAAGAAGTGATATATAGTCACTGTCCACAGCAAAACTTATATGATGTAGTTAAATCCGTAGCAGAAAATGACGATGCAATAGGTATTGTACCGCTTGAAAATTCGATTGAAGGCACTATTAATATTATTGCTGACTCATTAATTCAACAGGATGTTTACGCACATGGTGAAATTTACGTGAATATAGATTTTGGTTTATATGCGAATGAAGGAGCTCAAATCGAAGACATTACAAAAGTATATTCCATCGCACCAGCCATTAGTCAAACAATCCAATATATACACAAGCATCAATTTGCATATGATTACGTGGATAGTACAATTCAAGGATTAGAGAGAATATCCTTTACTGAAGCGGCTATTGCGCCATTAGGAAGCGGAGAATTATATGGCTTCACTCCTATCGATAGCCATATTCAAGATTATTCACTCAATATCACTCGCTTTTTAGTTATCAAAAATCATGCTAACTTCGATAAAGATGGAGATAATACTATACTATTGATATCGCCTAAAGCTAATAAAGCTGGCTTATTAGCTAAAATACTAAATACGTTTGCATTATTTGATATTAATTTATCGTGGATAGAATCCCGTCCAATGAAACAGGAGTTAGGTTTTTATTACTTTTTTGTTCAAACGACGACAGGTAAAACAAAAGAACTGGATAACGTCATATCAATTTTGAACAACTTGAATTTTAAAGTGAAAATAATTGGAGTTTTTAATGCATACTCCTAAAAATAACTTCGAGAGCTAGAGATAATGAAATCTTTAAATTAACACTAGATTTCTCTCCGCTCTCGAAGTTTTTTATTGTACATTAATTTTTTTAACTTTAACATCATCATGTTGATTAAAAGTCAATTCTGAAATATCCTCTAAATGTATCGTTTGAGAAGCGTCATCGAAGGTATTGCCTGCAATAAATACTTGCTTATGCTTAGCATTATTATAACTTCTAATATGAATCGCGTCTCGTTTCATTTTTCCTGAAAAATGATTGCCAATTACGCTTAAATTCTCGCCACCTTGAGATGCTTGAACATGGCCAGTTAATGGGTCAGCCGCATTCTTACCATCTTTAACTCCCAAAAAGCGAATACCACCATTACAATTTCTAAATTCATTTTGCGAAATAATCATATTTTTAGATTTTAATGGAGTGAGTGCATATTCATTGAGACCATCGAAGATATTATTTCTGATAGATACATTGTCATAAAATTTATTGTGACGACTTGCATGGGAACCAATTGCTCTATTCCAAGCTTTCATAGCTGTATGTTCACCTGCTCCGAAGTAACAATTTTCAATTACAACGTTTTTAGTAATTGTTCCATCCGTTGTGCCAAATTTCGGAAATGCACCAGGCACTTGGATGTCTAACTGAATTGCTTCTGAAAATGAACGATCCCCATCTATATCTCTAAATCCTTTAAAAATACAATCTCTGATATATAGTCCATCAATACCACAAGCATCTAAAGCATGCCCTCCCACAACATTTAACACTGTCACCCCAATCAGTTGAATATCTTCAGCATGACCAATAGACATTGCCGTATTATTGTAAGGATAATCTACCCCATTCATATCAAATGTTCCGCCCTTTATATAAATATGACTATTTCCTTGATAGCCATGATAAAAACCGAACTGTCTACCATTTTTTAAAAGCGCATCTTTACTACAACGTAAAAGCGTCGTATCTTCTTCTAAAAGTAATGTAGTTGAATCATAAATAATGAGCGCTTTACCAATATGGTATGTACCTCCTGGTATGTAAACGGTATGTTCACCATGTTTCGCCTTATTAAGCGCTTTTTGAATAGCTTTTGTATCTTTACGTTTGTTATATCCAGTTAATCCGTAATCTTGTGCGTTAATTAACATTTTCTGACCCCTGTCCATGTTTCTATATAAATACGTATTGTTTATACCAATTTCACTATGTATTAGCTATACTATATGTAGACATAATACGAACTATTTACACTATCTTATCCATATTATTATACAATTTGTAACTAACTTAAACATTTATATGAGAGGAATGTTGAATATGACTAAAAAAGCCTTGATTGTTGTCGATTATTCATATGATTTTATTGCCGATGATGGCCGCTTAACTTGTGGTAAACCTGGTCAAGCCATTGAAGATTTTATCGTACGTCGCTTAGAAAAGTATCACTCAAATTATGAAGATATATTTTTTATGATGGATTTACATTACGAAGATGATCTATATCATCCAGAATCAAAACTTTTCCCACCTCATAATATTGAAGGCACATCTGGACGTGAATTATATGGTAAAGTAAAAACTTTTTACAATGAGAATAAAACAAATCAAACGATTCACTTTTTAGATAAACGCCGTTATGATTCGTTCTATGGCACACCTCTTGATAGTTTATTGCATGAAAGAGATGTTACTGCTCTTGAAATTGTTGGCGTATGTACAGATATTTGTATTTTCCATACTGCTGTTTCAGCCTACAATTTGGGATATGACATTACGATACCTAAAGATGGTGTAGCTTCTTTCAATGAAAATGGTCATAACTACGCTTTAAGCCATTTTGTAAACTCATTAGGCGCAGAGGTAGAAGTGAGTAATTAAAACATGATAAAATGAAATTAAAATTATATGATAAGGGTGAATAATACACATGGCAAAAACTTACATTTTTGGACATCAAAATCCAGATACTGATGCAATTTCTTCAGCTATCATTATGGCTGACTTTGAACAATTAACTGGGAATTCAGATGCAACACCTTATCGCTTAGGCGATATTAATGCTGAAACTAAATATGCTTTAGACCATTTTGAAATTAAAGCTCCTGAATTATTAACTGATAATTTAGAAGGTCAAGAAGTTATCTTAGTAGACCATAACGAATTCCAACAAAGTGCTGAAACAATCGCTGATGCAGAAATTAAACACGTGGTTGATCACCATAGAATTGCTAACTTTGAAACTGCAGCACCTTTATGGTATCGAGCAGAACCTGTTGGTTGTACTGCTACAATCTTATACAAAATGTATAAAGAACGTGGTTTCGAAATTAAACCTGAAATTGCAGGTCTAATGATTTCTGCAATTATTTCAGATAGCTTATTATTTAAATCACCAACATGCACTGAAGAAGATGTAAATGCTGCTAAAGCACTTAAAGATATAGCAAATATTGATTTAGAAGAATATGGTTTAGCTATGTTAAAAGCTGGCGCATCTACTGTGGATAAGACAGCTGAAGAGTTATTAGATATGGATGCTAAATCATTCAACATGGGCGACTACACTACTCGTATTGCGCAAGTCAATACAGTAGATATCGATGAAGTATTAAATCGTAAAGACGAATTAGAAAAAGCTATGTTAGAAACAAGCACTAATCAAAAATACGATTTATTCGTCCTTGTTGTTACTGATATCATTAATAGTGATTCTAAAATCTTAGTTGTAGGTGCTGAAAAAGATAAAGTTGGAGAAGCATTTAAAGTTCAATTAGATGATGGTATGGCCTTCTTATCAGGCGTGGTATCTCGTAAAAAACAAGTGGTACCTCAAATTACTGAAGCATTAACTAAATAATTGAATATACAGTTTAATTAACAAACAGTCTAAAACAATGTGTTTTAGGCTGTTTTTATATAAGCAAGCTCAATACAAAAATTACGGTGCCCTATCTTTTATTTATAAATAAT
>NZ_PPRG01000038.1 GCF_002902625.1 Staphylococcus devriesei | reverse complement strand
CCTTAATAAAATTTTATTTTAAAATATGTTGTTTTAGATAAGTAGTCTGTAATAAAAGTAATTCATTTATAACTTCATCTTTTATATTTGAAGGTGATATAACACGAACATTGGATCGATACATAAAGCACAATTGGATAGCTTCAATTTTTGTTATCTTTAAAGTGACAATTAGATAATTTTCTTCATTTTTATCAATTGAATGAAGATAATAATATTTATGAATTTTTAACCATAAATCTCTAGCAATTTCAAAAGTTACATAAGTATGTATATTATCTGTTTTATGTCGATTAAAAGATTTGTTAGTCATAGTTAAATTCATTTCATTGATATCAGAAATATATATTTCATTATTTAATTGATAAACTAAATGAAATGAAAATTTCTGGTAATAAAGTGATAAAGGTAATAGTAATTTTTTATTATATTGAAGATATTTATTTTCATTTAAAGCTCGAACTACTATTGATCCTGGAGTATCTAAAGTATGATTTTCATCAATGACAAAATTATTAAGATATTTTAATAACATTTTTTGATTTTCAGAGTGATGTCTTAAGATTAAGATTTTTAGATATTGGTAAAAATATCTACTTAGCATAGGTCTTGTAAAATATAAACTGGATAAAATATCGTACATGAAATGCACCTTTTCGATTTCATTTTTATTGTGTGTAAGAACATAGCTTTCTGATTTATAATCGTAAGTAATTTCATTTTCAGTGCCTATCCAATCATTTGCTTCATATAAAAATTTCTAATATCGTCTATATCTCTTTGTATTGTTCTAGCACTAGATTTAAGCTCTAATGTTAGTGATTTCTTATTGACCACTTTATGTTGTAATAACCGATTATAAATGGTTAATATCCGAAATGCACGATCCAATTCGTTACCTCCTTTAAGCTATATATTACAGATAAAGATAGCCAAAATAAGTCAATACTACTTAAAATTGAAAAAAATTAAAAAAATATTTGTATTCAGAAAATAGCGTAATAAAAGCATTATTTTTTTATAATTAAATATTTTAAATATGATATTGTCATTATATGGCTAAACAATATATTTTAAATTATATCATGTAGAAAAATGAATTTTTCAATTTACTAAAATTTTATAATTATAAGTTAAAATGATTATTATTAGATTAGGGGGATAATAGTTAATCTATTCATTTCAATTGCTTAATTCGTTCATTCGCGTTCATCGAA
The DNA here is from genome assembly GCF_002902625.1 of Staphylococcus devriesei. Lineage (GTDB taxonomy): Bacteria > Bacillota > Bacilli > Staphylococcales > Staphylococcaceae > Staphylococcus > Staphylococcus devriesei. Next base: position 37,070 of record NZ_PPRG01000038.1, on the reverse strand, counting down.
TTACAGCTTCTCTCCACTCCTTCCTTCTCTAGTTGCATTTAAATTATTGTTGCACTTTTGAATTTTCAAAAATATTAAATTCGGGTTAATATCGAATCTAAATTTAAATACTATACAACAAAATATGTTACGATAATTAAATCTTTTTAAAAATATATTTAGTTTAAATTAAAGGGGTTTATATAAATGAATATTGTATTAGGAGTAGGAACATTAGTTGTAGTTTTAATTATTATGACGTTGTTCTTAAAGTTCGCGCCATACGGTAAGGAAGGCTTACAGGCACTCTCAGGAGCGGCTTGTGCTACGTTTCTTCCACAGGCATTCTTAAGTTACGCTATTGGAGGCATCTTCCATATTAGCTTCCTTCAAACGATAGGTGACTTAATGGGAGGTCTTGGAGGTATTGCCGTAGGTATCCTTACATGTATTAATTTAGGCGTATCTCCAGTTTTTGCAGTTATTGTAGGACTTGTATTGAAAGATTTTAGTTTATTACCAGCATTTATTGCTGCTTATATAACGGCATTTTTAATTAAATTGATTGAAAAGAAAGTTCCAGATGGTTTGGACTTAATCACGGTGATTTTAATTGCGCCAGCCTTAGTATTTGGCTTGGCTACACTTATTAATCCAACGATTACAGCTATATTGAACCAAATTGCAAATGCAGTTAATTCAGTGGGCGATAGCAGTCCATATTCATTAGCTATTATTTTAGGACTTATCATTCCAGTCACAAGTATGACGCCATTAAGTTCAATGGTACTTGCAAGTATATTAGGACTTACAGGTTTACCAATGGCGATCGGTGCAATTACATGTACTGGTGCGTCATTCGTTAACTTCACATTATTTAACATTTTGAAAATTGGTCAAAAACCAAATCGCTTTGCAGTATTTATCGAACCGCTCACACAAATCGACTTAATTGTAAAATACGCGCCTGTACTATACGGTACAAATGCTCTTATCGGTATGTTTAACGCATGCATCATTGCCTTCAGTGGTTTAGTCATTAACGTCACAGGCATGGCAACACCAATGGCAGGTGCTATCGTACTCTTCGGCTTCAACGATCCAATTACATCAATTCTTACAATCGTTGCAGTCGCAATTACAAGTACAATTTTAGCGTTTATTATCGGTAAATTAATTAAAAAATTCGACTTACTTCACTTACACATTCCTATGCCATGGAATAAAAGTAAAAGTCATTCATAATATAAACGAAAGCATCTACCTTGCTCAATTAATAGTTAAAGGTAGATGCTTTTTTGATATTTGTATATTGTTGTTTTTAATTATTCTCTAAGATTTAGGTGTGATTCTGCGTCCTTTTCCTAAGAAGATTTGAATGATAGATGAGATTAACATTACGACGTTAAAAATAAGCATTAACGTAAATATCTTCTGATTCGAATGGATAATGACGTCTTGAATTTTTTGCGTTAAGACGAACTTATTCGCGATATGTGTGGTATAACCTGAATACAATGTTTGCAGGCCTTTTTGGATATCATCTTTTAAGATATACGTTACGATTGGCACTAATAATGCTGATAAAAAATTTCTAATGCTATGCATCGTTACAGAACGATTTGAGGCGTATTTTAAATCGCCATCAAGTAACGTTGCCATGGCGCCACTAAGTAACGTCATGCTTGTCCCAAAGCCCAATAAGAAACCGTGTAGGTAGAGTAGATTAACGTTGACTGAATGTTCTAATACAATCCAGTGTATGCTGACATACATCAATGAAGTAGCACCGACTGTACCTAATATACCGGCACCTATGGAACTGTAGAACAACATTTTAATAAATCCTGTGACGATAACCCCGATAAAGAAGTAAAGATAGAATTTCTCTGTTACTTCGAACGGTAATTTTAATGCTTTTAAGAGGAAAACATTAATGCCGGCAATACCCACTAAGAGTGTTAAATGAGATGAAATTGCCATGACTGAACCGACAATCGGTTTCTTCTTAAATAGCGTTGAAAAATACATAATTGGTGCATCAGATTTCATATTCAAGTAAACGAAATTAACGAAAAACAATACGGCAATTAATAAGAAAATATAACTTAGAAACGTGATATGGCTTTGTTGTGTTAACATAATCATCGGTACGCTAATGGTGATTGTAGTTAGCACTAAAAATACGATATGCCAAGGTATACCTTTTTCTTCTTTCTCCGGTGCTTTATCCGCATTATTTAAGAATCTTGGGCCAAGAATAAGACATAAGATACTTGAAACAATGTTAATGACAAATATCCATTTCCATCTATCTAATTCTAATGAGTAGCTACCTGATATGCCACCTAATGCATTCGCACCAAATAATCCTACTATAACTAATAATAAGAATACATTCTTATAGCGTTTAGGAAATGCTTGGAATAGTTTAGGTAATAACGTAAAGAATAAGATTCCTGTACTAAATCCTTGGATTGTTTTCGAAATAGATAGTGAATAAATATCAAATGAGACAATTCCGATAATCGAGCCTACTAAGAAGCAAGAGGTGAAAAAGATAAATGTCTTTTTGGTACCCAACTTATGGGTAAAGACATGGCCCAACGGTATGCCTAGGGCAAAAGAAAAATTCCCTATAATAGAGGGTATAATGAGCTGCTTGGAACCTAAGCCAAATGCAGTCTGTAATAGTCCTTGATTAAGACTATATGCTAAATTGGAGAAAAACTGTGAGCCAATACCTAAAACGGTTAAGACGCTTAACACGAATAACTCTATCAGTTTGACTCTTTTAGTCCATAAAAAACTCAAAGTCGTTCATCCCTTTCTTTATATTTCATATGACGATAGTAATAAGGGGTTTAATATGAACCGGTGAAACTGGATAAAAAATAATGATGCAGTGTAACGTTGTGGATGTAAGTAACAGTGAGAAATGCTCACGGAAGAGTCTATCTATACAAGTTAGTAGCTTTATTATTTTTTAAAGATACCTCTATTATATACTACATTTTTCGGACATGCATTCGTAATATCTCCCTCGCTAACCTATATGTAATCCACTTTTCAGGAAAATTAATTTACAAAACAAAAAATACAAAAAAAATATATTAAAATTATAAAGTTTAAAGTGTGATTAAAAAAATGAGGAAAGGGAATAGTACAAATGTTTGGTAGTAATCGTAGGGCATACGCAAAAACTTAATGATGACATAGGAAAATATAATTTTATCGGGGGAGATAAAGATGACAGAATCTAATAATAAAAAGCTTGAACAATTAGAAGAACAAAAGAAAAATAATGATAATCAAGCAATCACAACTAACCATGGTGTGAAAGTAAGTGAAGACGAGAATTCTCTTACAGCGGGCGATAGAGGTCCAACACTTCTAGAGGATTTCCATTTTCGTGAAAAAATGATGCACTTCGACCACGAGCGTATTCCTGAGCGTGTCGTACATGCGCGTGGATTTGGTGCACATGGTGAATTTAAAGTATATGAAGATATGAGCGAGTATACACAAGCAGACTTTTTAACTCACCCTGAAAAAACAACGCCAGTATTCGTCCGTTTCTCTACAGTACAAGGATCAAAAGGGTCTCCTGATACAGTAAGAGATATCCGTGGTTTCGCAACTAAATTCTACACTGATGAAGGTAATTTCGATTTAGTGGGTAATAATGCTCCAGTATTCTTTATTCAAGATGCGATTAAATTCCCTGACTTCGTACATGCATTAAAACCAGAACCTCATAATGAAATGCCCCAAGGTGGTTCAGCACATGATACATTCTGGGACTTCTTTGCGCAAAATCCTGAATCTACCCACGCAGTATTCTGGGCTATGAGCGATAGAGGTATTCCAAAGAACTATCGTCAAATGGAAGGTTTCGGTGTGCATACATTTAGGTTGGTAAATAAAGAAGGTCAATCTTACTTTGTTAAATTCCACTGGAAGCCATTGCATGGTTTAGAAAGTTTAGTATGGGACGAAGCCCAAATCTTACATGGTAAAGATGTCGACTTCCATAGAAAAGATTTATACGAATCAATTGAAAAAGGCGATTATCCTGAATGGGAATTAGGTTTCCAAATGATTACGCCTGATCAAGAATTTGACTTTGATTTCGATATTTTAGATCCTACGAAAATTTGGCCAGAAGACCAAATTCCAGTCAAACGTGTAGGTAAAATGACGTTAAACCGCAACGTGGATAATGTCTTTGCGGAAACTGAACAAGTAGCCTTCCATACAGGACACGTCGTACCTGGTATTGATTTTACAAATGACCCATTATTACAAGGTCGTTTATTCTCATATACAGATACACAAATTTCAAGATTGGGTGGACCAAACTTTAACCAAATTCCAATTAATAGACCAGTTAGTGGTGTACACAATAACCAACGTGACGCGATGCATCAAATGAGTATCCACCAAGGTCAAACGTCTTATCATAAAAATGGTCTGAATAATAATGAACCTCATACCACACCTAAAGAAGAAGGTGGCTATGAACATTATCAAGAAAAAGTTGAAGGTCATAAAGTACGTCAACGTAGTGAAAGTTTCAAAGACTATTATTCTCAAGCTAAGCTTTATAAAAATAGCTTAACTGAAGCGGAACAACAACATATGGCTGATGGGTTCTCATTTGAAATTGGTAAATGTAAATCAGTGATGGTAAAACAAAACGCCGTCAACCAATTAAACAAAGTCGATCGTCAATTAGCCGAATATGTTGCCCAAAACGTTGGTGTTGATGTTCCAGAAAATAATGAAGAAGTACAATCTGACGCTAGTGATAGCCAATTAACATTAGAAAAATTCGATATCCCATTATTAGGTCACTCTGTAGCCGTATTAATTAATGGTGACATCGATGCAAAAACATTGAAAGACTATGCTGAAGTCTTCTCAAACAATCGTCTGAACTTCGCTTTCGTAGGACAGCATGCGAAAGATTTAACCGAAGAAGTGGGCATTACTGAAACATACAGTACAGCAAGTTCAACTATCTTTGATAGTGTGGTTATCTTATCAGATGGCAATGAATTATTAGAAGAAGCGATTGATTTTGCTGAATTAAGTTATAAACATAAAAAACCAGTTGTAGTATCTGAAGTAGCGTCTAAATTATTAAATCATAGTAAAATTCAATTAGATGCACCAGGTGTAATTGTTTCGGATAAACCAGATGCGATTGTAGATGCATTCGAACGCTTCAGATATTGGAGCAGATAAAGATAAAAGTAGTGGGAAGGCAGTCTAAAATATAACCTTTTCTAGCAAATAAAAAGCACTTTCTATTGAAATTTCAAAATAGAAAGTGCTTTTTCATATTAATGCGGCTCTAGGCTTGGTGCTCCACCGATTCTTTTAGAAGTCTTCTCCTTACAATACTAAGTTATAATATGAAACTACAATGGGATATCGATGTTGTCTAAGTTTTTACCAATAATTACTAGATATAAAGGCACGTCTGCTGTTAATTGGATGGGGGAGAGTTCGATTTCTCCTTGAGCGTATTGGACGAGATAGATATGTTGTTCATCTATGAAACGTATAAAACCTTTAACGCGATAGACGTCGTTAGGTAAGGCACTTAATTCATCAATAAACTCAGATTTAGATTTCATCTGAGGACGTTCTATATAGCAATGCCCAATGTCACCATGTAATATTTTACTCTCGTGACCTCCAACATTTGTAGCTTCTAACAATGATTTTAAAGAGAGTGAACCGTAACTACCTACCAGGATATTGGCATTGCTATTCATCGATTCAAGCTTTCTTAAAAGTTCCGCCGTACTATCTACGGCCACCAAATCTATTTTATTAACAAAAAGTGTCGAACAATGACGAAGTTGTTCTAGAAATAATTTCTGAATATCTTCAGGGTAGGCATCAAATCGCTCATATATTGTCGCATCAACAATGCCCACAATGCTTCTAATTTGAATAATAGGTGCTAAGACAGGTGTTAAGCATGCATCGACAACAGCTAATGGTTCGGCTACGCCACTACATTCAATAAAGACGATATCAGGTTGATAATCTAAATACAGTTGATGTAATTGTTCAGAGACGTCGGTTTTCATTGCACAACAGATACAACCATCTACTATTTCTTCCATGGGTACGTCTTGTTTAATCAACTGGCCATCGACGCTCATTTTTCCAAATTCATTCATTAATACGGCAGGTTTCAAGTTATTATCAAGTGCGTCGGTAATTAAGTGATTTAATGTAGTTGTTTTTCCACCGCCTAAAAAGCCTCCAATAATAACAATTTGCATAGTTAACCTCCTTATCTAATCATCAAGTTAACGGCTATCGTAACGACACCTAGTAAACCGACACAACAAACGGATGTAATCATTTGTTTTACAGTGATTCTTAGACCTTCCCACCAGCCTAGTTGGCGAATCAACATCGTGATAGTTACTGAACAGGCCGTAAAGGTTGAACTAAAGAATACAAGTAATAATAATTTCCAAGCAGAGAGTTGTTGAATCAATTGACCGTCATGCATGTTAAATAACAACATGCCGTCTTTTCTAATCATTGAAAATAAAACCCCTGGCGATAGTTGTGTTGGAATATCTAATAAAGCTAACATCGGCGTAAAAACATACGAAATGATATGTAATATAGGTGTTAAAGATAAAATACTGACAACTAGACAAATAGCGATAAAAATAGGTAACGCTTGAACTACAAACATTTGAACATTGCCCCACATTTGAGCGCCTAATGCTTTTAGTTTGGGCCAGTGTAGCCCCGTTGATTGATAGATGACTTGCGTAGGCATTAAACTCTCTTGCTTCATCCACAGTTTATTATGTAAAACACCGCCGATAAAGACCATAGCTAAATAAGGCATAAATAACCATGATTGGTGTGCAACGCTAAACACGGATAGTGTGGCGCCAATTTGATAGCTACATGATGATCCAAAGCTAATTAAACTCATACATTGAGTTCTAGTACATACGCTACATTGAAGACCGGCTTGCGTAATTGCTGCGGCGTTACAGCCAAATCCTTCTAGCAATGGAACAATGTCAGATCCATTCAAACCAATACGTGTCATCGTGGGTTCAATAGACCACACGACATATTGTTTTAAGCCACTTTGATCGATTGTGGCCGTCGATAAACTAATCATAATAACGACTGGTAATGCCCAGACGAGTGAGTATGTTCCTAGAGACAAGACACCATAATCACCAAATAAGATATTGTTTAGCCACTCAATTTGGAACACAGGATATTGAGAAAGTATGGTAATCCACTCTGAAACATAATTGGTTTGTAGCCAATCTGAAAAGTGATAGGCCAGATAGACTGGAAAGGCAAACATCATTAGAATAATAAACCATCCTAGTAATGTCTCGTAGCCCTTAGGTTGATAGTCTTTACTCTCCTTCACGAAATCTTCTAGTCGTTCGATTATTTGTGAGCTATGGTGTGGTGAAGATGGTACACTTTCGTTTAAAGAAACTTCTAGTTGATGTTTTACGATATAGCTTCGGAGTAATTGTTGTTGTCGTGTTGTTAATTTTGAATAATTTTCAAGAGATAACGTATGTGGCTCATCAGGAATTGGAGTATAACTACCATCTCTTAAATTAAAAGCCACATCTAACATGAGCAATCCACTTCGCAACAACTGTAATCGTCTAGATACATATTGTTCTTCTTGTAAGTATCGATGAGCGATGCATCAACGGGTAAGTCTTCCCGGCGCATTAAAATGTTAGCTAATACTGCAAAACGTGCTCTGAATTTGTAAATATAGCATAGTACCGCTTCTTCATGACGTACGGTTGCTCCAATTAAGAAGACGTTAGGGTAACGTGTGGACTCGTCTAATTCGGTTAATCGTACATCATTGTCTTTAACGGTAAATAATTGTTGGATTAAAGGATTACGTGTGACGTCAAAACCTGTCGCAATGATAGGTTCGGATGATGAAGTTGCAGTATGACCATTTTCAAATTGAACTTGATATACACCATCGTGAAGATTAATATCTGTTGCCTTATAACCTACATTCAATTCTATATGAGCGCCTTGACGTACGGCTTCGCGTAGACGTTGATGTGTATAAGGTGATAATCGAACACTAGGATCTGCATCATCATGATCAAAGCCTGTAGATGTTGTGTAAATTGATACAGAAGCACCACGACTACCGAGATTTATAGCTGCATCAAATGCACTTTCATTGCCTCCGATAATAACGAATTCATTACCGTTTAGATTGTTAAAATCATCAACCTCACTATAATGCTGACCATAGGCGAAAGGTTGGTTAGGAAAGGCATAATCGCCGGTAGCTACATAGATATAATCGGCTGAATATACACCTTTATTTGTTGTTAATTCATATTTACCGTCTACGTAGGCGACGTCTGAAACCTTAGTTTGTGTAGCAACTTCGACATCGTAGTGTTGAGCGACAATACATAAATACTCTGCATAAGTGTCTCCAGATACATGTTCTTCATTGAAGGTGAACGCGGGAGACGTTTCCTTAGCAATCGCATTGATATCTGGCATCCCAAAACCATTAGTTGTAAAGGAAGGTGTTATCGTCTTAGTAGATTTAGGCCATTGTTTAAATGATTGGCCGATTGTGCCACTTTCGATGACGAGTACGTCTTTCATGTTAAAATCTTTAAATGTCACTGCCATCCCAATACCAGCCGCTCCAGCTCCAATAATAATAACGCGATGATGATTAGTCATCTTAACACTGCCTTTCTATAAGTTCTATATTTAAAACGTAATTATTACGATTTAAATAGTATAATCCTTCTTAAGAGACATTTCAATGAATAAAATAGAAATTACTAGTAGGCTATGTGACCAACGTCACATAAAAAAGTAGTTGTTAAATTTAAGATAAGATTGAGAAGTTAAGTATGAGAGGGGAAATAGTATGAAAGGTAAGTATATTTTTATAATCACAATAATGATAATATTTGGAGGGTATTACTTATTAAACTTAGACGAGGTACTTGATAAATGGATTGCTCATATTATTAGTAGTCATTCCTGGATAGAATTTTTAGGGGCAAGTATTGTAATTAGTTTGGTAACATTGCCATTCTATAAATATATGAGTCAGAAAATGATAGAGATGAAACACATTAACGCTTTATATATGAAAGAAAAAGATGAAGCGGGATTTGATATGACAAATTTTAGATCACAACACGATATTCCAGAGGGGAAATTTATTTATATTAGCTTAATATGTCTAATTATACTAGTAGGGCTAGGCCTTAAAATAGCGCATCATTTTACATTTGATATGCATATAATTGTTGTAGCACTTCTCTATGTAATTACAACTATGTCTGCGTTTTATTATAGTGTTAAATTGGTTAAACAAAGAAGACAAAATAATCTTATTATGTACCTTATTTTAGGTGCTATCTCATCACTAATAACATATTTGTTAACACCTGAAGAACAAATGTTTTTACTCATATTTTCAATTATCACATATATTTTATGGAAGTTGAAATTACTAAAAAACTAAGAAATAGTACATAAATTTGTTGGACAATTTTCACAAGAAATTTGAGACTTAATTGAAGATAAGTCTTTTACGATAAATTTTTTAACGTTTTTATCATACTTTAACGTATTTTCAGCTTTTAATTTAGAAATATATTTCGTCACACGTTCTCTACTCATCCCACACATCTGAGCTAAATCTTCGTGCGTGATAATGATGTCTATAAGAATGTTACCATCCTTTTGATATACACCAAATGAGTTAGTAAGACGTATGATATTAGATAAAAGTGCACCTTTTTTACCATTAAATAGATAGTCTCTTAATTTAAGTTCTTTTTTCGTCATCTCATTATTTGTATATTGGAAAATTAATTCAGTGATTTGAGTATTATCGTCCGTTTCTTTTAAAGCATCTATAGATATTTGATAAACCACAGTTGTTTCTTTAAAGTAAAAATAATATTTTGAGTTAAAGCTATTTGAAGAATCTGACATGTCGATAAAAATAGCCCCTTTTATATAAATATTCGAAATAAGTTCTTTTCCTTTGCGATCTAATTGTTTTAAAAAAGCTAAACCCTGTTCAAATGCATATAAATTAGATGATGTATCATTTAAATGGTGAATTTCATTAGCTTTAAAGGTACGAACCTGGCCATATTGTTTAATAAGATGATAAAGCATCTGATTCGACATGTTTAATCCACTTCCCTAATAGATATTCAAAAACAATCTCAAGATTCATATATAAATATGCTCCCTTTAATTATTATCTTCTTCTTTATTCTTCTTTTTCTTTGGCGCAACTTTGTCTCTAATAGTTTTAATAACGGTTACAGTTATGACAAATCCCATTGACCATATAGGGCTAACTATATCAGTAACAATAATTAAATATAAAAAGGCTAAAAATAACACACCAACAAAGATATTAAATATTAATCTTAGTTTAGATTTTGACATACATCTTCAACCTCTCTTAGTAAATGTAACACGTAAATCTTAAACTTATAGTTTATCTTTAATTTTAAGAAATTTATTTCAAAATTGAATTATTACTCTTTATTAAAGTATAAGAAAATTTCATATATTTTTTAAGTAATTTAATAAAAAACATACTTATCCCACTCTAATGATTTTTATTGATAATTAGAATGATATAGTTATGATAAATGAAAGTTAAAGTCATATTTAAATAAGGAGTCTAGCATAAATGACTACACTAGAAAGTTTTGTCTCGTATCCACTTTTAAAAAGTAAATATGTTATTCCTGAATGCTATTACGAAATTGAAGAATGGAATAAGGAATACGAAGCTTTAACTATTTACACAAATGAGGGCTTAGTTAGAAGTAGATTAGCAAATAAGACACCTAAGAAGAAGGGGTTCTTTTTTGCACTATGGATAAAAGATGAGTATGGGAAAAATAGACCACTTACTAGCGAAGAATTAGGCATTGGATTAGTAATTAATATTATTGATAAGCATAGAAAAGGACAATTTATTTTTCCTCAAGAAGTACTAATAAATAAAGGTATTTTAAAAAGTGATAATAATAAAGGTAAAATGGCATTGAGAGTCTATCCACCATGGATAACTGAATTGAATAAATCTGCTATTAAAACGCAACAATGGCAATGTAAGTATTTTACCGAGATGATTAATATTTAAGATAAATGTGTTTCATAATTAAATAGGAGTGCTTAAATGGATAATTTTGTTATAGAGGCTAAAGGTATTTCTAAAGTAATTGGAACTAATAAAATAATTGAGCATCTTGATTTATTTTTCCCTCAAAACGCTATCATTTTAGCAGAGGGCAAAAATGGATCGGGAAAGAGTGTAACTTTAAAGATGCTAGCTAAGCTATTACAAACAACTAAAGGTTTGATACATAGAAGTGGTTCGATAAGTTATGCTCCTGATATTTTACCATCAACTATCAATTTAACCGTTAGAGAGTATTTAAATTTTATAGGAAAATTAAGTTCAACATCTGAAAATAAACTAACTATGGGTTATTTAATAGAACTTTTTGATTTAGATACTTTTTTAGAGAAAAAATTAGGGCTTGTTCAAAAGGTACGCAACAAAAAGTTAATATTATTCAGTGATTAGTAAGAAAAGCAGATATTTATATAATGGATGAACCATTTTCTGGTTTAGATAAACAAGCGATAATAACTCTGAAGTCATTATTAATCAGTAAAAAGGAAACAGCAACTGTTATTTTAACTTCTCATGAGGAAACTTTGGATAGCTCTTTTATAACTCATCAATTTAACTTGGAAGAAAATAAATTATTTGAAATAATACAAAAATCTAGAGTTCAAAATAAGATTATTAAAGTTGGAAATCAATCTCATATGGATTTAATTACCGTTTTAGAGAATAGTGGATTGAAGATTATAAAGAAAGAGAATTCTTTTTTAATAAAAGTAAGTTCTTCACAAAGTAATGAAACTATTGCTAATTTAATTAAACACGATTATTTTATTGAAGAGGTAAGAGAGGATAATGAAGATGACGTTTATTAATTATCAATTAAAAAATTTCGTAAGATCTTATAAATACATTGCTCCTCTTGCTACATTCTTTATTATTTTGGTAGTTATTTATTTCTATTCTAATCAACCTGTGTTATCAAGCTTTGCTAGTACTTCAATGATTTTACTTTTTATTAGTGCATGGTTGACTTCAATAATTGTAAATTTAGATTCTATAGAAGAAAAGCATTTATTGTTCACTCAATTAAAGTCGAAAAATGCATATTTGACAGGTAAATTGTTGTTTACATGCCTTATATTATTACCGATAGTGTTTTGTGCCATTCTTTACCCCATTATTACTATGCGATTTGAATACTGGCCGAGTTTATCAGAAATATTAATCGGTTTATATTTACATTTAGTAATAACAATCGTCGGTATCATACTTACAACACTTATAAATTCTATTCCTACGTTATCAAATAAGTTTATTTGGTTGCTTATTGTATTGATTTTTTTAATTTCAATTTTAAAAGTAACAATCATTTAAGCTATTCCTGTTTTAAAATTTATATTATGGATATTTCCACCAATTAGTGAATTATTAATGCTGTTAAATCAATCTTCTAATAAAATATTTGATTCAGCATTTCTTATAACTAACGTGTGGCTAATTATATATATCACCATAGCAACAACACTTTATTATATTTTTAACAAAATTGAATATCATTCCTAATTAATGCTAACTATGGCTCACACATTTTACGAAGTACTGTTGTCGAGACTCCTGAGGGAAAAAGAGGAGCGTCGAGACCGTGGCTCAACTTGGCAGTAGCTGTCTGAGATGAAGATGCACTCGAGTCTCACTTTCTTCACTTCTAGTCAACTTTGCCGGGGTGGGACTATGAAATCTTAGAAATCACATTAGATTACGTCGTCCCGCTCTCTCTTAGGAAATACGAGGCAAAAAGTACGCAGTACAAATAAAATAAAAGACTCGAGGGTGATGATTAACACCACCTTCGAGCCATTTTCTAGGATTAAATTATTTAAGGGTTAGAAATTGTTTAGGATTAAATTGGGATCCATGTCCCAGGATAATTATTTTAGGAGAATGTTTTAAAACTTTATTATAGAACTACACGATTAAATACAGTATTGTTGGCGAGCCTTTTGAGGGAGTATTAGACGAAGGGATGAGACCTGGAAGTAGTGGACTGAAAAGAAAATGTGTTTGAACTGCATTATCTTCATTTCTAGTCTACATTGTCCAGGCGGAGCACCGAAATCTTAAAAATTTTATCAAATCTCGTTCTCCTGTTCCCTCTAGAAAAGCAAAGCCAAACAATACACAGTGTTTAATCAACATCATATTGACTTATCTTACATTGTTTTGTTATTTCATGCTGCCGTGAATCGTTTTAATATTATGTTTCATCATGTTGTAGTATGAATCACCATCTGTACCTTTTTTACCTATAGAGTCTGTATACACCTCCCCATAAATAGATTTATTTGTTTCTTCCGCTAAATTGTTCATAGCTTTTTTATCCACGCTAGTTTCAACTAACAGATGTTTAAGATGATTGTCTTTAACAAATTTCACAGCTTGTTTCATTTGCTCAGGAGTACCTTGTTTTTCTGTGTTAATTTCCCAAATATAGCCAGGTTTAATATCATAAGCTTTTGAGAAGTACTTGAACGCACCTTCACTTGTGATAATTGCACGTTCTCGATCAGGAATGTCTTTGAATGCATCTTTACTGTCATTGTTTAACTTTTTCAGTTTAGCGAGATAAGCATCACCTCGTTTCTTGTAATCCGCTTTATGCTTAGGATCAGCTTTAATCAATTGTGATTGAATATTCTTCACATATTGAATACCGTTATCTAAGCTTAACCAAGCATGCGGATCAATCTTGTCATTGTTGCCAGTTTCACCATTTAAGTAAATCGGTTTTACATCTTTAGACACCGCGAACACTGACTCGTCTTTCATCGACTTATCAGCTTGATCTAAAGCTTTATTAAACCAACCATTACCTGTTTCTAAATTGAAACCATTATAGAGAACAAGGTCGGCATCTGTTAGTTGTTTAATATCTTTTGGTTTCACTTCATATTCGTGAGGATCTTGGCCGACAGGGACGATACTATGGACATTGACATCATCGCCAGCCACATTTTTCACCATGTCATAAATAATAGAATTGGTTGCCACGACATTTAATTTCTTACCATTATCTGAATGGTCCTTACTTGAATTTGAGTCACATGCCGCTAAGACAAGTAGCAGTGCAACTAATATTGGAATTAACTTTTTCATGTTGTACGTACTCCTCTATGTTTTATTTTTAATTTTGTGAAAAGAAGGGTCAAAATATAAATGCTAAATGTCGCGATGACAATTGTGGCACCGCTTGGAATATTGTAGATAAAGCTGAAATAAAGTCCGATAATCGAACTAATAACACTAATCATGCTCGCTACAATCATCATTGAATATAAATGTTTCGTTATTAAAAATGCGGTCGATGCAGGAGTTACAAGTAAGGCTACGACTAGGATAATACCAACCGTTTGAATACTTGCTACTGTCACCAATGCTAGTAATAACATCACAAAGTAATGAATCAATGTTGTGTTTAAGCCACTGACGCGACTAAATGTTGCATCAAACGTAGAAATCATTAATGGACGATAAAGTACAATAATTAACAACATCACGATGATGCCGATAACAATCGTCGACCAAAACGTCTGATGGGTAATAGCTAGTAAATTACCAAATAAAATATGGTATAAATCCGTCGTGCTATTGATTAAACTAATCAAGATAACACCACTCGCTAGAAAGGCCGTAAAGCTAATACCAATTGCTGCATCTGGCTTTGTCTTACTATTATTTGAAATAAAACCGATAAGCAAACTGGCTATCATTCCAGTTACCATGGCCCCAATAAACATAGGAATGCCCAACCAGAATGAAATAGCTACACCAGGTAAGACTGCGTGACTCATCGCGTCTCCCATTAAAGATAAGCCTCGTAAGATAATCAGACTTCCTACTGTGCCACAGACAATACCGACAACTATAGAAGTGATTAGCGCACGATTTAAGAACTGATAATCAAATAAATGTTGAAAAAAATCATTCATAACATGGTTCAGTCCTTTCATTGGTCACGGGCTTAATATTGAATGAGAATGTACGATTTAAATTGCTCGGTTGCATTGCCTCTGTGCTCGGACCAAAGAAGCGTAATGTTCGATTAAGCAATATAATACGGTCGAAATAGGACTCAGCTTTTGATAAATCATGATGAACAATCAACACTAATTTACCTTGTGCTTTCAGGTTCTTAATTTTGTCCATAATTAATGATTCACTACTAAAATCGATGCCTACAAACGGTTCATCTAATAGATAGACCTTACTGTCCGACATCAAAGCACGTGCCACTAAGACACGTTGTAACTGACCACCACTTAGTTCTGATAGTTGCTTATACTGTAGATGATCTAATTCTAATTCTTTTAATAATTGGTGGAATTTCATTTTTGAAAAGTGATCGACACGTTTGAACCAACCAATTGTTTTATAACATCCCGACAAGATGACCTTTTCAACATTAATTGGAAAGTCCAAATCTAAATGTGCCTTTTGCGGAATATAAGTAATATATTCTAACTGCTTATGTATAGGTTTCCCGTATAGCGTCATCTCTCCTGAAGCATTAAAGTCTCCGATTAAACTTTTTAACAAAGAAGATTTACCAGCGCCATTTGGACCCATAATACCTATTACTTCCCCAGCAATAGGTAACGATAAATTGATATCTTGAAGTACATGTTTATGACTTAAATATAAATTTACATTGCTTATCGATAACAAATAACAACCTCCTAACGTAAAGTTTAGGTTAACCTAATTTATTTAATCATACAATGCTAAATTTTAATGTGTCAAGAGGATTAATGTTTGGTTGGAATATAAAAATACGTGTAAAGTAGTGCTAGCGTGTGGTTGAGTGACGTTGACAATTTTAAATATAACTGTAAAATACAAAACGTAATTATTACGATTTAAAAGAAAGGTATGATTTTATGGGCAAAATTCCAGTAACTGTATTAAGTGGTTATCTTGGTTCTGGTAAAACGACGTTACTGAATCACATTTTAAATAATCGCAACGGGCGACGTATTGCGGTCATTGTGAACGACATGAGTGAGGTTAATATTGATAAAGATTTAGTTGCAGATGGTGGGGGACTATCTAGGACTGATGAGAAGTTAGTCGAATTATCAAATGGTTGTATCTGTTGTACATTGCGAGATGATTTACTTAAAGAAGTTGAACGCTTGGTACAACGAGGCAATATTGATTACATTGTCATTGAATCTACAGGTATCTCTGAACCAGTGCCAGTAGCGCAAACATTCTCTTATATTGATGAGGAAATGGGCATTGATTTAACATCAACATGCCGATTAGATACGATGGTGACAGTCGTCGATGCCAATCGTTTCATCAATGATATTAACTCCGAAGATTTATTAGTCGACCGTGATGAAGGTGCCGACCAAACTGATGAAAGAACTATCGCGGATTTATTAATCGATCAAGTAGAGTTTTGTGATGTATTAGTACTCAATAAAACAGATTTAGTAACTGAAGAAGAATTAGCTCGTCTTGAAAATGTACTCAAGAAATTGCAACCTGAAGCTAAATTAATCAAAACAACTAATTCACAAGTAGATTTAGCGGATGTATTAAACACAGGACGTTTTAATTTTGAAAAAGCAAGTAATTCTGCCGGTTGGATTAAAGAACTTACAGAAGGTGGACATGCCACACATACGCCTGAAACAGAAGAATACGGCATCAGTTCATTTGTTTACGCAAGAAGGTTACCGTTTCACGCGAAACGTTTTAATGCTTGGTTAGAGAATTTACCTGAAAATGTAGTAAGAACAAAAGGAATTGTATGGCTAGCGCAATACAATGAAGTGGCATGTTTATTATCACAAGCGGGCTCATCATGTAATATTAGTCCAGTCACATACTGGGTAGCAGCCATGGCACCTGACCAACGCGAACAAATACTCCAACAACGCCCAGATGTTGCTCAAACATGGGATATTGAATATGGCGATAGAAATACACAATTTGTAATTATTGGAACAGATTTAGATCGCGATAAAATTGAAAAAGAATTAGACCAATGCTTGATTAATAGCGAAGAAATCCAACAAGACTGGAACGACTTAGAAGATCCATATCAATGGAAGATTACTAAAGCGACAAATTAATACTAACAAGCAATAAGTAAATGAAACAGTTTGAGATCTCACCCCTCGTCTCAAACTGTTTTTTGTACATTATTGGCAGTAGTTGTCTGAAATGAAGATGCGTTCAAGCCTCACTTTCTTCATTTCTAGCCAACCTTGCCGGGGTGGGACGACGAAATCTTAGAAATTTCATTAGATTTCTGTCCCACTCCCCCACAGGCGTGTCGCAATCAATACTTTGCCTTATTCAATAGATGTAATAGTATAACTTCGTGTTAATACAATAACTTGAATTAAATTTGTGATTTTAAACTATACATAAAATTAATTGTTAAAGTATAAAACCTTATAAGTAGTTGAATAACATACAATATTTTATTAATTTGTGTTAGTAAAATTCACATTCCCTTACGTAGTATTGGTATAAAACACATAATTAAAATATCGATACTAACATAGATGCAAAAGTAATTTTTTATAAATTTATTGAATATTTCGAACAAATGAACAATAAAATTTTGTATAATAGCTAGTAAATACACAATTAGGAGAAACAGGACATATGATGAAACACAAACTCACAATCAAAGAAAATATCTTTATTGGTTCTATGTTGTTTGGATTGTTCTTTGGAGCAGGAAACTTAATCTTCCCAATTCATCTTGGACAAACGGCTGGTTCCAACGTACTACTCGCCAATCTTGGATTCTTAATCACCGCGATTGGCCTACCATTCTTAGGTATCATAGCCATTGGTGTATCCAAGACAAATGGCATCTTTGAAATCTCTTCAAGAGTAAGTAAAATTTACGCCTATTTATTCACAATCGCGTTATATCTCGTCATTGGACCATTCTTTGCTTTACCAAGACTTACGACAACATCATATGAAATTGCATTTTCACCTTTCATATCACCAGGTACCGGTAAAGTTATACTTCCAATATTTAGTATCTTATTCTTCTTAGTTGCATGGTTCTTTTCAAAAAGACCTTCGAAAATATTAGATTACATAGGTAAATTCTTAAATCCCGTATTCTTAGTATTACTAGGCATCGTCGTGCTATTAGCATTTATTCGACCAATGGGTGGCATTGGTAATGCGCCAGTTAGCCCAGACTATAGCAATAGCGTATTACTTAAAGGATTTATCGATGGTTATAATACATTGGATGCCTTAGCATCACTCGCATTCGGCGTTATTATTGTGACAACAATTAAGAAACTTGGTATCACAAGGCCGAATGATATTGCGAAAGAAACATTTAAATCAGGTACGATTAGTATCGTCGGCATGGGTATTATTTATACACTATTAGCCGTGATGGGTACAATGAGTTTAGGCCACTTTAAAGTCAGTGAAAATGGTGGTATCGCACTTGCACAAATTGCTCAACATTACTTAGGTGATTACGGTATTATCATCTTGTCACTTATTATTATCGTGGCATGTTTAAAAACGGCAATTGGGTTGATTACGGCATTTTCAGAAACATTTACAGAACTCTTCCCGAAAATGAATTACCTATGGCTAGCTACTGGAGCCAGCGTGTTAGCATGTATCTTCGCTAACGTCGGTTTAACAAAAATTATTATGTATTCAACGCCAGTACTTATGTTCATCTATCCATTAGCGATTACGTTAATTTTATTAACGCTTGCAAGTCCATTATTTAATCATTCAACGATCGTATATCGCTTTACCACATTCTTTACGGTATTTGCAGCGTTCTTCGATGGTGTGAAAGCAAGCCCAGAATCTTTTGCGAAGACAGGATTTGCTCAATCATTAGTTGGATTTGCAGAAAAGTATTTACCATTCTATACAATCGGTATGGGTTGGATAGTGCCGGCAATTATCGGTTTTGTTATTGGTTTCATCGTATATAAACTACGTTCAAATAAAACCACGCAAACTAAATAATATTATTCATTGTAACGAACAGCCTGAAATATAAATATCTTAGACTAAAAGAAAAATGATAATTTCTATTGAAACGAGATAGGAATTATCATTTTTTTATGTCTTAAATTAATTTTCTTGCGAAAGCGTCTTATTTTTAAATGGTTTAATACGATATCTTTGAAATTTGGCAGTAGTTATCGATACTTCAATTGCACTTTCAGATTTAGATTCCACTGTTTTTTTAGGGCCACCAAATTTAAATTTTTATTGTGCTTAATGAATTATTATAGTACGATATAAAGCGTAATTATTACGATTTATTTTAGATGAGGAGAATTTTAATGACTAAGAGTTATGAGGTGTGGTGGCAAAAAGGGCAAGAATCAGACGATGATATGGCTCGTGACCATCAAGAAGCATGGGAAAGAACAATTCAAATGTTAGATATAGAAGACATTAAAGATAAAAGAATTTTAGATTTTGGCTGTAATCAGGGAGGATTTTTACGCCAAATGTATGACACAGTACCTTTTGAAGAAGGTGTGGGGATTGATTTAGCACGTGCGTCATTAAAGAAAGCTGAAGAATTAAAAGGCGAGCGCCCACTTACATATGTTTTAACAGATACACCGCAAGACACTCACAAAACATTCCACACTGCAGTAAGCACATCGGTACTTTATTTAATTGAGGACTTACGCCAACACGCAAAAGATTTAAAAGAAGTATTACAACCTAATGGTGTTTATTATGCGACATTTGCAGATCATACTAATAATCCAAGTCGCCAATTTATGAACGACACGATTAATCAATACGGCGCGACGCCATCTCAAAATCATTCTCTTAAAGATATTGTAGATAGCTTTGTAGCAGAAGGGTTTGAAGTGGCAGTCATAAAAGAACCAGTTCCAAATGTTATTGATTTGACGCATTATAGTGATTTTTACTTATCACCGAATGACTATTTGCGCACCCTATTTGAGGAGTCATTTTTAATAAAAGCGAGAGTGAAAGAAGGCGTTAATTTATGAAAAAAAGATTATTAATTACTGTTGCGGCGAGTGCGTCTATTATGTTGGCAGGTTGTGGTAATGGAGATCATCAAAAGGACAACAAAGAAGTAAAAGTCTCATTACCAACCGAGGCTAAAGCTGATAAATTAGATGCACAAGGTTACGATGCGGCGATGCCTGTATATAGTGCAGTGTATGATGCTTTAGTAAGATACGACAAAGATAAAGGCGTCAAAGCAGGGTTAGCCGATAAGTGGTCGGTAGATGACTCAGGAAAAGTATATGAATTTCACTTGAAAAAAGGTGTGAAATTCTCAGACGGTTCACCGTTAAACGCAAAAGCTGTGAAATTCTCTATTGATCGTGCGAAAGCGATGAATAAGGAAACAACAGTTGAGACATTGAAGAAATTAGATAAAGTAGTAGTGAAAGATGATCATACCGTTCAAATTAAACTTAAAACACCATCAAACCAAGTGTTAAATGAATTAACTCAAGTACGACCGTTACGTATTATGAGTCCACACGCGGTTGAAGGTGAAAAAGTGGATGGCAAATTTAAAAAAGCCATTGGTACAGGCGCATTTGTAGTGGATGAACAAGGTAAAGAGAAAACATCATTAAAACCGAACAAACACTTTAATAACGACCATCCCGTTAACTACAATTTAACGTTCCAAACAATTGAAGACGGAGATTCAAGAAACTCAGCAGTTCAAAGTGGTGAGGTGGACGTTTCAGGTGGCGCCTTAGGTATGTTGTCAGAACAACAACTTGAACAAGATAAGAAGAATAAAGACTTAACAATTGAAGATAAACCAAGTACGGTAAGTCATTTTATGGCATTTAACCCTAATAATAAAACATTAAAAAATCACGGCGTACGTGAAGCTATTAGCAAGAGCATTGACACATCACAATTATCTAGTACAGAGATGAAAGGTTTATTCCAAAAGAATGTAGAATTTGTGACTAAGGATAACCAAGAAAAACATGTATTTGATAAGAAACAAGCAGAACAATTATTAAAAGATGAAGGTTACAACAAAAATGACGATGGTATCTTCGAAAAAGATGGCAAACCATTATCATTAAATTTAGCAATACAAACGGCAGAATTCCCAAGTTGGAAAGACAAAGCTGAACAATTACAACGTCAGTTGAAAGAAGCAGGTATTAAATTAAATATTAAAACGTTAGATGCGCAAACATATTACGATACGCTATGGACTAAAAAGGATTACGATCTTATCTTCTATAGAACTTATTCTGACGCGTTAATGCCTTATAATTTCATGAATTCAGTATATAGAAATATGGATAGCAAACCAGGTGTATTAGCTGATGATGAACAACTTACTAAGAAACTTGATGAATTCCCATCAAAAGTTTCAAAAGACGAACAACAACAAGCGTTTGATGAAATCTTCAAACATTTCAATAAACAATATTATGGCGTGCCAATCGCTTATCCAAACGAAACATTTGTCTTGAGCGACAAAGTAAAATCATTTAAATTCTCAGGACTTACTGACGCGCCAATTGATTATAAAACATTGAAAGTTAACGAGTAACCATGATAAAGCGAACACTCAAACTACTTTTATATCTCATAATCAGTTCGTTCATCATCTTCGTTCTAGTAGAAAAGACATCAGGTAACCCGGCTATTCTCTACCTACAACGACATGGCTATACGACGATTACACAAGAGAATATGGAATTAGCACAACATAAACTAGGACTAGGTCGTAATATGTTTCTAAGATATGTTGATTGGGTGGGGCATGCGTTTACTGGAAATCTAGGTTATAGCTTTAGTACAAATGAACCAGTTGTTTCAATGATTATAGAGTCTATTGTTCCAACGATTATCTTAATTATTGCGTCTGCCTGCATTATGTTGCCATTTGGCTATATAATCGGCTACATGATTGGTAATCGCCCTCATAGACGTTACGCCAAAACAATTCGCGGAGTAGCTCAAGTAATGACATCTATGCCTGAATATTGGTTAGCGATTCTCTTAATTTATTATTTTGGCGTTAAATGGCAATTGGTTCCATTTGTTGGAAGTGACTCATGGCAACACTTTTTATTACCTATTGTAACAATTGTGATGATTGAAGGTTGCCACATCTTACTTATGACGGCACATTTAGTAGAACACACATTGGATAATGATGCATATCAGCTTGCATTATTAAGACGATTAAATTTATTTGCGCGTATTCACGTTCAAATTAAAGAGATTTTCGCGCCATTAATGACGGTTTCATTTAATAGTATTATTCACTTATTTGGTAAAGCGGTCATTTTAGAAGTGATCTTCAGTATGTCCGGTATAGGGAAACTTTTAATTACAGCAATTAATCAACGAGATTATCCATTAATTCAAGGTATCGTCGTGATGATTATAGTGTCTATTATGTTAATTAACTATATTGGCGATTTAATTATTTTGAAAAATGAGCCAAGAATACGCAAGCGAGTAGCGCTACGTACTAAACGTGGAAAGAGGAAATCGTTATGAGACAGCAATTAAAATATTATATTGCGGGTAGTCTAACGGTCTGTATCATATTACTAATGTACCTTTATACAAGATTTCAGGGTCAAGATTTAGACGCTCCTTTACAAGCGCCTAGCTTAAAACATTTATTAGGTACTGATCAGTTAGGAAGAGACTTCTTTACTAGACTCTTCCTTGGTACAGGCGTCACACTTGGTTTAACCTTTACCGTTATCATACTTAGCGTAGTAATTGGTTTAACGCTAGGGCTTATAGCGGGTATTGAACGTAAGTGGTTTGATCAACTCTTAATGTTTGTAGCCGATATGTTATTAGCGATTCCGTCATTCATAATTGCTTTAGTCGCATTGAGTTTGATTAGTAATTCGATGCTAGGTCTAATCTATTCACTGACATTAGCGTGGATAGGGCGTTACTTACGTTATTTTAGAAATTTAACAAGAGATATTCAGAAGCGACCGTTTATTACATATGCGGTTCTGAGCGGAAATTCTAAATTGAAAACGACGCTCACGCATACTATCCCACACTTAATTAGTGATATTTTCGCCCTTATCACAGCCGATTTTGGCAAGATTATGCTTAGTATTTCAGGTCTAGCCTTTCTAGGGTTAGGTATAAAACCACCGACACCAGAATTAGGAACGATTTTATTTGATGGGAAAAGTTACTTTAATGGTGCGCCCTGGCTCTTCTTCTTCCCAGGTCTATTGTTAGGAGGTTGCGCGTTAATATGTCAGATTATAAACAGAAAGTTAACACGTTAAACGAGATATTAAATGTACAACAGTTGAGCGTTTTTGAACATAACCGTCAACTTCTACATGAACTGTCGCTACAAGTGGTACAAGGCGCGTTTCATTGCATTATAGGAGAAAGCGGGAGTGGTAAATCATTGTTAACTCGAACGATTCTAGGAATGCGACGCTCTAATCTAACGTATCAAGGGACGATTGATTTTGATTTAACTAAAGCCGATGCCGTATTCCAAGATGTACAAAGTAACATGTTTCAAAATGTAAGATTGGAAAAGCACTTTCAATATTTGCATGAAGTATCGCACTCTGACTTAACTTGGACAGCACAAAAAAGTGAAATTCTTACAATGATGGAGCGCCTTGGGTTAGCAAAAGGTGAGCAGTTATTAAAGCGTTACCCATTTGAATTAAGTGGCGGGATGGCGCAAAGAATCGCTTTTATTATGTCATTAATAAGACGTCCGGACTACTTAATTTTAGATGAACCGACAAGTGCACTAGATCGTGATAATAACCGTAAATTTATGGACTACTTGAGTGAAGTCATGAGAAGACGACAAATGACAGTCATTTTTGTTACGCACGATTTAAATTTAGTAAAAGCCCATGCGACACATATAAGTATTGTAAAAGATGGTAATATTATTGAAACTGGAGAGGCGACTAGAATTTTAGAACATCCTCATCACGCGTATACTGAACAATTAATATCAATCGCTTCTAGGAGACAAGGCTATGCTTCAAGTTAAACAGGTAAATAAGTCTATAGATCAACGACATATTTTAAACGATATTTCATTTGAAATGATGCAATCATGTTTATTAATTTGCGGAGAGAGTGGTTGCGGTAAATCGACGCTTGCTCGTATTATTACAGGTTTGGACAATGATTATACGGGACAGATTTCTTTTGAAGGCAAGTTAAAAGAACAAATACCTCTTAAAACATGGATGAAAGATATACAATACATTCCTCAATATCAAAAAGACACCTTAGATGGGCGAAAGACCGTAAAATATACTTTAATGGAACCGTTAAAGAATTATAATTTCGAGAAGAGTAGTTACCAAACAAGGATTGAGCAGGTGCTTGAACATTGCCAATTACCGCAAAGTATTTTAAATCAGCGTATTGAAACATTAAGTGGCGGTCAATTTCAACGTGTATGGATAGCTAAAGCTTTACTTGTTGAACCTAAAGTATTGATATTAGATGAGGCAACGACTAACTTAGACGTGATTAATGAAGAACTCATTATCCAAATGTTAAAGTCACTTAAAAATATGCAATTAATTATTATTTCTCATGATTCATATGTATTAAATTCTTTTAACGGCCAAATGCTAAATTTAGAAATGAATCTCCACGAGTAGGACGTTGAGTATAATCTATAACTTTAATTGCGAACAATTTAAATTATTTTTAAGGTTTAATAAATTAAAAAATAGGGGATATCGTACTACTTGAACCTTTAATGGAAATTTATAGAGTATAAGGTTATAAATTTGAAAGGGGAATAACTGTATGAATATCTACAAATTATATTATCAACATTACAAAGATATCGTGGATGATAATGTTTTAAAAGTGTTTGTATTAGCTAATAATGAAGATGAAGTAAAACAATTTGCCAAAAAAGCTGCTTATTCAATTGAGAAGATTGAAGAAGTTAGCCAAGAAGAATATGAAGAAGAAAGAAAAAATGGCAATAGTTTCGGTCTCGAACATGCTGATAAATTCTTAGACTAATTTAATATTTTTACTACCCAGCGCCTTACTATTAAGTGAGGTGCTATTTTTAATAATAAGAAAAGGAGAGATTAATAATGACGCGTGATTTTAGTCATATAGAAGCACCTAAGCACTTTCAATACAGAAGTGGAGACACTATTTTAAAACAAAGCTATGATTTTATTTGTGATAATCGTATTTATTTTAGCGAAGAGGTTTATCGTGATTTATCACAACATCCGTATCGTTTATACGTTGATATTCTGTCACCAATAGGCAAGTATGGTTTAGGGTTAGATTTTAATGATGTAGATGCAACCTATAAGCAACATATTGAACCCAAATTACATCATCAACTACTCAATGATACCTTACCTCATATGAATACCACGGCCGAGAATATTGCGATGTGGATTTGGGATGAGTTTGAGTCCCAATTGCCTGAAGGTTGTCAAATGTATAACTTAGAACTCTTTGAGACGGAACGACATGGGGTGAGTCTAAATCGCTCAATCATGAACAATTAATTGTATTATTGGATATATTATAATGACCAATATTATGAGCAAAATTGTATAATAAAGCATTTAAATAATGATATACTAAGGGGAAGGAGGGATTGGATGTTTCTAGCATGGAATGAGATTAAACGTAATAAATTAAAATTTGGCTTAATTATCGGAATACTTGTCTTAATCAGTTATTTATTATTCTTATTATCCGGACTAGCCAATGGTTTAATTAATATGAATACAGAAGGCATTAAAAAATGGAAAGCTGATGCGATTGTCTTAAATAAAGATGCGAATCAAACGGTTCAACAATCAGTATTTAAGACTTCGAAAGCACAAAATACATTTGAAGAGACAGCGCCACTAAAACAAATGGGGGTGATTGCTTCAAATCAAGATAGTGAAGAAAATGCTTTACTCTTTGGTGTGGATGCAAAATCATTCTTAATACCTAAAATAGTAAAAGGTAAGACATTTAGTAAAGATAATGATGTGGTTATCGATCAAACTTTGAAAGATAAAGGTTTTAAAATAGGTGATACGTTGAAATTATCACAATCTGACGAAAAGTTACATATTGTAGGTGTGTCAGAAAGTGCTAAATATAATGCTTCACCAGTCATTTTCGCTAATAATAAAACTATTACGAAGGTTAATCCTGTATTGGCAAAGGATAAAACCAATGCGGTGGTTGTTAGAGATAAAGATTGGAAAGATAAAAAGGTAGATAGTGATTTAGAAGTCGTAGGTATGGATGCATTTGTAGAAAATTTACCAGGCTATAAACCACAAAACTTAACGATGAATTTCATGATTACGTTCTTATTTGTTATATCAGCCACAGTTATAGGTGTATTTTTATATGTAATTACTTTGCAGAAAAAGAACTTATTTGGCGTGTTAAAAGCGCAAGGATTTACAAATGGCTTTCTTATGAAGATGGTCTTAGCTCAGACATTTATTCTTGCATTGATTGGTACCCTCATAGGGCTAATTCTGACATTGCTTACAAGCCTCGTGTTACCGGAAGCTGTACCTGTTCAATTTGATATCGTTACTCTACTTATCTTTGGCCTCGTGCTAATTCTAACGTCACTGGTCGGTAGTTTATTCTCGGTATTATCAATTCGTAAGATAGATCCACTTAAGGCAATAGGATAGGAGGTGCCACAATGTTAAAATTTGAGAATGTAACTAAAGAATTCCAAGATGGAAATCATATTATAGAAGCGGTTAAATCAACCTCTCTAAGTTTTAATAAGGGAGAACTTATAGCTATTGTTGGCCCTTCTGGTTCTGGGAAAAGTACTTTCCTAACAATGGCAGGGGCTTTACAAACGCCGACATCTGGAGAGATATTTATCAATGAGAAGAATATTTCTAAGCTAAACCAAAAACAATTAGCCGATATGAGAATGAAAGAAATTGGATTTATTTTACAAGCTACTAATTTAGTGCCATTTTTAACAATCAAACAACAATTTCATCTATTGAAAAGTTATAAAAAAGATGTGTTAAGTAGTGAAGAATATAATAAATTATTGGAAGATTTAGGCTTAAAAGACTTAGAAAATAAATTACCTTCTGAAGTGTCTGGAGGTCAAAAACAACGTGTCGCGATTGCGAAAGCGATTTATACACAACCTTCAATTATTTTAGCCGATGAGCCTACTGCTTCATTAGATACCGAAAATGCGATGGCCGTAATGGAAATTTTAAAAGAACAATCTAAACAACGAGATAAAACATGTATTATTGTGACTCGCGATAAGCGATTAACACAGTTTTGCGATAAAGTCTTTCATATGGAAGACGGCCGTTTAACTGAAAAATAGAAGTAATTGAATAAAAAAACAAGTCCCTTCTAAGTAACCATGAAATGAGTGATTACTTAGAAGGGACTTATTATATTTAGGATTAATTTATTCACTTTCCATTTGGACTTCCGCTTTTTCAGATTCTTTTCTATAACGTTGGTACATAAGTACTAATACGGCTCCCCAAACAGGTGCGAATAGTACTGCGTAACGTGTACTACTACTAATTAATAAAATGACAAAGATAAATGCAAAGAAAGCAAGAATGGCATATGCCATGTATTTACCACCTGGCATTTTAAATTTACTTTCTTTATGTAGTTCAGGATTTCTTTTCACAAAGCCTAAATACGCAAAGATAATGCATGTCCAAATCATAATATTTAGCACTGTTGAGAAGGTTGTTATTTGTACGAATACTTTTGTTGCATCTTTAAATATAGCGTTAAGTATTACTGAAATACTTAGTAAACCACATGTCACTAAGATGGCATAGTAAGGTACACCATGTTTATTTGTTTTATGGAAAAATGGTGGTCCTTGTTTACGTCCGGCTAAACCGAATAATGTACGACTGTTCGCAAAGATACCACTATTACATGATGACGCTGCTGCAGTTAATACTACAAAGTTAATGATACCTGCCGCAAACGGAATACCGACTAAGCCGAATAACTTAACATATGGACTCTCTTCAGGATTTAACTTATCCCATGGTACGACCGACATAATAATGGCTAAAGAACCAATATAGAAAATCAAAATTCGGAATGGTACGTTATTAATTGCTTGAGGAATCGTTTTATGTGGATTCTTCGTTTCCCCAGCAGTAATACCAATAAGCTCGATACCTATAAATGAGAAAATAGCCATTTGGAATGACATGAAGAACCCTGACGCTCCGTTAGGGAAGAAGCCTCCATTTCCCCAAATATTACCGACACTTGCTGGTCCGTAAGGTGTCTTCATTGCAAAGACAATCATCACGATACCAACCACGATTAAAGCTAAAATGGTTGTTACTTTAATAATAGATAGCCAGAATTCAAGTTCTCCAAATAATTTGGCACTGAATAAGTTCATTGTCACTAACACAATAATTGTAAAAGCGGCTGTAATCCAGTTTGGCATTGCTGGATACCAATATTCCACATATTTAGCAACGGCTGTAACTTCGGCCATCCCTGATATAATCCAGGTTAACCAATAAGTCCAACCGACCATAAACCCTGCCATAGGTCCTATGTGATGATGTGCAATATCCCCAAATGATTTAAAACCTAAATTTGATAGTAAAATTTCGCCCATAGCCCGCATAAACATAAATAATACGAAACCAACGATGATATATGTAAGTAATATCGATGGCCCTGCTAAATGAACTGAAGCACCGGCCCCTAGGAAAAGTCCTGTACCAATCGCGCCACCAATCGCAATAAGTTGTATATGCCTATTGCTTAATTCTCTTTGCAGTTTATCTGCCATAATTTTCTTCCCCTTCGTGAGTATACACATGACTGAAAATTATAACTGAAATGTTTATACTCTTCGTTATATCATAAATAACTACTCTAAGTTTTGAATTATTTATTTTGACAAAATTTATAATACCCCATTTAATTGTTTTTAATCATGAATTAATTAATCTGATTACTTTAATCGAGAATCAATTTAATTATTTTCACAAGTATAAGACCAATCTTTATCTTCTAAACGATGTTCTATCGCTTCAATACGTTTAGTAATAAGTGTTTGTTCAGATTTTAAAACTTCTAAATGAGTTTTTAGAATGTCAGCCACGGTGGTTTGATTAGATGAGAGTTGATGCATGTATTGCTTTATTTCTTTAAGTGGCATATTAAGTAATGTGAAACATTGAATGAGGCTAATAAGTTCAATATCTTTCTCGCTATAAATACGTTTATTATTAGTATCGCGTTGGATATTAGTTAATATATCGTGCTTTTCATAGTAACGTAATTTACTTTTAGAAATCTTACAACGCTCGGAAACATCTTGGATATAATATGTAGTCATGTAAGCATATCCTTTCTCTTAAACTATGGTTTAACTGATAATCTATTCTACATAAAATAAAGCTAGAGATAAATGAAAATATAAAAATGAGAAAGTAGGCTTAATGATGAATGATTTTAACGAAATTTTAGAAGGACGTAAATCTGTAAAAGGATTTGACCCAGATTATAAAATTCCACATGAAGAAATGAATGAGATGATTGCGAAAGCGACGAAGGCACCGTCTTCAGTCAATATGCAACCATGGCGCTTTGTAGTAGTAGAAAGTGATGAAGCGAAAGCGAAATTACGTCCATTAATTCAGTTCAATACTAATCAGAATGATACATCTTCGGCTATGATAGTTATCTTCGGAGACTTACAATGTTATGAAGAAGGCGAATATATCTATGAACAAGCGGTTAAAAATGGTCACATGCCTCAAGAAGTAAAAGAACAAATGTTGCCAATCGTATTAGAGAATTATAAACAGCGCACACGTCAATCTATGAGCGATATCGTCAAAATAGATAGTAGTCTTGCGGCAATGCAATTAATGTTAGTCGCAAAACAACACGGTTATGATACGAATCCAATTGGTGGCTTCGAACATGAAGAAATTGGTAAAGCGTTTGGCTATGACCTAGAACGCTATGTGCCTGTTATGATTGTCGCAATTGGTAAGCAAGCAAAAGAAGCACATACGTCATTTAGAATGCCAGTTGAACGCGTAGTAGATTATCAATAAACACGTGCCAAGCTTTTAATGTTCTTAACAACTAATGCGATGTATTAAATAGGGTATAAATAATAGACTAATCTTTTGGAAAAGGGTGAAATGGTATGGCAAAAAATCAATTAGAAACACTTACACTAGTAGAAGAAGGGATATACCAAACTTCTACTTCTGTACTTCCGTTCGACCGTAGATATCTCATTAAATCTTTTATTTTAGAACGTCCAGAAGGTAATGTGGTAGTTTACCATTCTCCAGGTCTTAACCAAGCTACAAAGGATATCGACGCATTAGGTGGAGCAACACGAGTGTTAATGAACCATGACTATGAATCACTAGGTGGTAAGCCTACCATAGACTTACCATTCTGGATTCATCAAGACGATGCGCAAGCCATTAGTAATACGGTTAAAGTAGACGGTTACTTTAAAGAACGTGAAATGTTAGCTGATGATCTCGAAGTGATTCCAACACTCGGCCATACACCTGGAACAACAATGTTCTTGTGGAATAATGGTAAACATCGTTATTTATTTACAGGAGATTTCTTATGCGTCGAGAAGGGTGAATGGCGCACCGTGATTTTAGGTTCAAGCGATAGAGAAGCGTCTCTTCAAAGTTTAGAACTGATTCGCGACTTAGACTTCGACGCAATTGTACCGTGGGTTGCTATTAAAGATGAACCTTCCGTCTATTTTGTTGAAAATGAGGACGACAAACGTCAACGTATTCAAGCGATTATCGATCGCGTACGTGATGGTGCTAATACTTAAAGACAGACATTGTTGAGGGAGGTAGAATTCAGATGAATCGTGGAATTAATCATATTGGTTTAACAGTACCAGACATGGAAGAAGCGACAGACTTTTTCAAACGAGGCCTTAATGGCAAGATTGCTTATGATAGTCAAAAGAAATCTGATGAGCCACGTGGCGGTGACTATGTCGAGCACGTTCTTGGTTTGGAAAAGGGCGCAGTGATTATACACAAACGTATGATGGTCTTTGGTAATGGACCAAATATCGAAATGTTCGAGTTCAAAAATACGCACCAAGACCCATCTCAATCATTACAAGACATTGGCTTTACGCATATCTCGTTCTATATAGATGCAGACGATTTTGAACATGTATTGCAACAAGTGACTGAAGCGGGTGGCCAACCTATCTCTAAACCTCATGCGAATACCAAATATGAGGATACGGAAGGCAATCAAACTATCTATGTGAAAAGTCCATGGGGTAGCTTGATAGAACTACAAACTATTCCGAATGGTTATTACTACCCAGAAGACAGTGAAGACCAAGTATTTGTGCCAAAACAGACGGAAAGATAGATGCTAAATAACTACAAATTAACAACAACATTACACATTTGTTATATTAATAAAGTTTATATTTTATTTTCTCAAAATACGGTATACTTCCATTAATAAGATATTTTGTAAAAATAGTAGGGCACTAGTTAGATTAAAAGAGGGGTAACAGTGTTTTAACTTTATTTTATGAGAATATTTTTATGAAAATGGGGTAATTAATTTAAGGACACAATTTCGCAAATATGTCAAATGAAATATAAGGGAGTCATGCGTATGATTGATATACAAGTACAAAAAACACAATTAATAGAAGTTATTGAAGACATTATTCAAGAAAAAGTAAAAGTTAAAAATAGTGATGCATGCGAAGTGTTAGCGACAGAAATTGTAAACGAGTTAGAAGAGTTAAATAGTGAAGAAACTCAAGCTAATAATTTACTTGGTCTCAACAGTGAATTACGTCACGAAGTACATAATCCAAGTATTGCTAAAAAGTTAATTTTAACTTCAATTGAAGACTCGCGTAACGATAAAGAAGCTAATAAAGATATGATTAGTAATTAGTGAAAGGAGCGCCTATTCACTTGTTAACAATCAATTTAATAAACGATCAAAGGTTCGAAATAAGCACCTCCTATTGGAAGAAGTTTGAATATTCTTTCAATTGGAGGTGTTTAAGTATTATAAGAAATAAAAATATCCTTACATGATTGTAGATGAGAATCACGTAAGGACATTTTAGTAGCGGAGGGAGAAGGATTTGAACCAACGCGAGCACGAAGCTCCTACCAACCACAAATGGTTGGCCTCTTAAGCCAGGCTTGAGTACCCCTCCATATATTTAGTTATTATTTTTAACAACAAAATATATATTACTACAAAACCTTTTCTATGTAAACTATTATTATATATAATTTTTTTGCAAAACCGTTATTAATTTAATTATAAGCTAAAGACTGATGTGACAGTAATAAAGCGTATACGGTATCTAAATGTGGTGTATGAACACCATGTTCTTTCGCTTTGCGGTAGATAAAGCCTTGAATCGCTTCGATTTCTAAAGGCTGTTGATTTATTACATCATAATACATACTTGTACCCATAAGATCTGGATAGCCTGCGTAAATATTCATTATTTCGTCGATGATTGTATCAGGGAAGACAATGCCTTCTGCTTGAGCAACTTTATAACCTTCATCTAATAACGCTCTGCATAACGTCTCAACTTCTTTAATTTTTAGGATTTGAGCTGTATTTTTACCAAGTGCAGTAATAGAATTAATACCTAGGTTGACTAGTAGTTTGTACCATATTTTTTCTTCGATATCATCTTCTAAAACTATTTCGATTTTTGTATTATCGAAAAGTTGTTTCAACTTTCTTGTGTGTACATCTTGTTGAAGGTGTAAGCGATAATCACGAAAATGTACTACTTTATTGTCTGATTTCTGAGCACTAATATAAACGACGGCTTGATAAATATGTTTGAATGGTAATTGAGAAAGTAATCCATAACCATTTTGCGCTAAAATAAATATCGTTTCGTTATGACTAAGACGATGAAGTTTTGGAATTAAATCTCTAAGTTGATGGGTCTTTACGGCGATAATGATAGCGTCAAAAGGTGTCTTCATCTCATCAATATTGTACGCTTGAACCGTTTGATTGGCAGGTGTAATGTGCATCTCTTTGTTAGAGCGACCAAGTAAGGTTACATCGGTTAGTGTTTGTTGAAGGGCATGAGCAATCGTCGTACCGACCGCCCCTGGACCGATAATAGCAATTCGCATATAAAACTTTCCTTTCTAAGCATTCTTAAATATAATTATACGTATTATTATCAAATTTTTGGTATAGGAGTTAAATTGAAAATGAAAAATTTAGCAAAATTAGTGGAAATGAAGCAAAGCCAAACGAAGATTTCGATGATTACAGCTTATGATTTTCCGAGTGCAAAGCAAGCACAAGAAGCAAATATAGATATGATTTTAGTGGGTGACTCTCTTGGCATGACAGTATTGGGCTATGAAACAACGGCGCAAGTAACGTTAGACGATATGATTCATCATGGTCAAGCCGTGAGACGTGGCGCAGATGATACTTTCGTTGTTGTCGATTTACCGATTGGCGCTGTGGGAGTTAGTGCTGAACATGATTTACGCAATGCGTTGACATTATACCAACAAACGAACGCCAATGCGTTAAAAGCAGAAGGTGCGCATTTAGTCGATTTTATTAAAAAGTCAACACAAATCGGTATTCCTATTGTGGCACATTTAGGGCTAATGCCACAAAGCGTTGGTGTAATGGGCTATCGTTTACAAGCTGGTACAAAAGATGCCGCTCAACAACTAATCCAAGATGCACACGCGGTTCAAGAAGCTGGCGCAGTGGCTTTAGTGTTAGAAGCGATTCCTAGCGACTTAGCTGGCTTAATCAGTAGCCAATTAGATATTCCGGTCATTGGTATTGGAGCAGGTAAAGATACTGATGGACAAGTCTTGGTCTATCACGACATGTTAAATTACGGTGTTGATCGTCAGGCTAAATTTGTAAAACAGTTTGCTGATTTTTCAATTGGTGTCGATGGTATTAAACAATATGATGAAGAAGTTAAGGCTGGGACTTTCCCATCTGAAGCACACACATATAAGAAAAAGATTTTAGACGAGGTAAATGGCAATGACACAAATCATTAAAACTGTGACAGAGATGCAACGTATTACACATGATTTAAAACGTTCTGGACAAACAATCGGCTTCGTACCAACGATGGGTGCATTACATGAGGGGCATTTAAGCATGATGCGTCGCTCAGTTGAAGAGAATGATGTAACAGTTATTAGCGTCTTTGTTAACCCTTTACAATTTGGTCCTAATGAGGATTTTGATGCTTACCCACGTCAAATTGAACAAGATGTAGCTTTAGTGGAAGATATTAATGTAGATTATGTTTTCCATCCAGACGTTGACGAGATGTATCCAAATGAATTAAGCGTCTCTTTGAAGGTGGGACGTCTAGCTACCGTCTTAGAAGGCGCGCAACGACCAGGACATTTCGACGGTGTAGTTACAGTAGTAAATAAATTATTTAATATTGTTCGCCCTGATAAGGCTTACTTTGGGAAAAAGGATGCCCAACAGCTCGCGATTATTGAAAAAATGGTCGAAGATTTCAATCACCCTATCGATATCGTGGGTATTGATATCGTACGTGAGGCAGACGGATTAGCACGTAGTTCACGTAACGTTTATTTAACGGCAGAAGAACGTCAAGAAGCAGTTCATTTAAATAAAAGTTTAAATATTGCGAAGTCGCTCTATGCAGATGGTGAAAGACGTAGTAATATCATAGTCGGCGCAATCAAAACGTATTTAACAGAACATACAAGTGGCCATATCGATGAAGTCGCTATTTATAGTTATCCTGATTTAGAAGCCGTTTCTGAGATTGAAGGTCAAATTTTTATTTCGTTAGCAGTGAAATTCTCGAAAGCACGTTTAATAGATAATATTATTTTAGGAAGTGGAAGTAAGTAATGATTAGAACAATGATGAACGGTAAGATTCATAGAGCACGCGTCACAGAATCTAACTTAAATTATGTAGGTAGTATTACAATCGACGCAGATATTTTAGATGCGGTTGATATTTTACCGAATGAAAAGGTAGCTATCGTTAACAATAACAATGGTGCGCGTTTTGAAACATATGTTATCGCAGGCGAAAGAGGCAGTGGCAAAATATGTCTTAACGGTGCAGCATCACGTTTAGTCGAAGTTGATGATGTAGTTATTATTATGACATATGTACAAGTAGATGAGCGTGAATTAATTGACCATGCACCAAAAGTAGCAGTGATGAATGAAAAGAATGAAATCATTCAAATGACTAATGAAAA
Source organism: Staphylococcus devriesei (assembly GCF_002902625.1). Classification (GTDB taxonomy): domain Bacteria; phylum Bacillota; class Bacilli; order Staphylococcales; family Staphylococcaceae; genus Staphylococcus; species Staphylococcus devriesei. The sequence goes on along the minus strand of NZ_PPRG01000038.1, from coordinate 1,518 downwards.
AGAAAATACGATTATACGATAATTGGATAATAATTTGAATTCTAGGATATAAATCCCAAAATAATAGCGTAGAGATGATTCAATCACGAATACTCTACGTTTCTTTTTATTTTGACTAAATAATCATATTACATTTTATTGCGCATTACTCTAGATATAGTATTTACAAAGTATCTTTTTATAAATAGAATAAAAGATAATAAATTTATTTTAAAAAATACATTCTATATAAGGAGTAATGATGAAGAAACTTTTATGGTTAAGTAGTGTGCTTTTACTATTGTTAGCAGCTTGTGGTACTAATGATGCTTCAAAAGATAAGAATTCTAAATCTAACACAGAAAATAAACAAACTAGCGCTCAAAATTCTAACAATAAAGATAAAAAGATAGAAAAAGAGATAGCTAAACTCTCTGAAAAAGAAAGACTTGCGCTTGTTTTTTGTGTAGATGATGTTGATCAATATACATTAACTAAAAATGAAATTCTAACAGGGATATATGAATATAAAATGCCTACTGGAAAACGTAATTACAATTTAGTTGATTTTACGTTAGTGAAATATAAGGATAAGGTTAAAAATGTGCCTAAAAATATGAACTTCTATACTGTTTATCCTAATAAAGGTAATTTCACAACTATCGTAGGGGTGAATAAAGATAAAATTTTTGTTGGCCGTGATCAAGCGACTGAACCAACGTATAAAGCCTTCTTAGAAAAAGGGAAAGAAATTGACTTAAAAGAGGTATACAAACATAACAAAGACAATAAAGCAATGTCTGAGTTAGTAAGTAAGATGAATATTTCAGATAAATTACCAAGTACTAAGGAAGAAAGAGAGAATCCCCTCTCTGATAAAAATTTAGAAAAATCGGGTAGTGTGGGTACGCAATATCGTAATCAAGTTTACAAATTAATCTCTAATTTTGATGATGTTCAAGTAGGTAAAACAGGTTATTTATGGGACAATGTTAAAAATACGAATCATAAAGGAGATTGGAAAGTAAATTATCGTAATAATAATGGTGAAATCTTAGGTACGTATGTCATGGAAGATGGTAAGATGTCTAAGTTAGATGATAAAGGTAAAGTTATTAAAACAGAAAAAAAGTTTGGCTATAAATAAAATAGATATATCAAAATATAGACGTAAAAGTGATTGATTCAATTATAAATCACCTTTACGTCTTTTTTAAATCCATACTGCGCATTGTTTGGCTCGTATTTTCCAAGAGGATGGGTCGAGCCTCTGTCTCGACGCTTATCCTATCCCCCAGGAGTCTCGCCAATAATACGGCATTAGTTGTATGTAATTTTACATTAAAGAATTAAGATACTTCGTATAATTAGATAAGTATTATTAAGCCAAATTAATTAGTGAGTTTCCTTTTTATATTAAAATCTAAATTTCATATAGTTTTTATTTTTAATAAATTTTATATGTGGAAAGGGTTTCAATGTAATTTCAGTGTGATACGATGAAAGAAAGTCGAATAAAGGAGTTATTATATATGAACC
>NZ_PPRG01000037.1 GCF_002902625.1 Staphylococcus devriesei | reverse complement strand
TTCGCAAATTGATTATCAGCAATATGTTGTTTGATTTCATCAACTGTCACTTCGCCAAGACCTTCTTGATTATCTTTTCCAAAGTTAATATAAACATGATCTACAGCTGTTAGGATAATCAATTGATCAGATTGTAAGTGAGCCGCCAATAAAGCACTTGTTTTATCTTTATCGATAACGGCGTCTACACCTTTGTAGTTACCTTGTTCTTTAACAACTGGAATACCGCCACCGCCTGCTGCGATAACTAATGTTCCATGTTTGATAAGCGTTTCAATACTTTCCAATTCAACGATATTCATTGGTTGTGGAGAAGGGACAACACGACGATAACCACGTCCTGAATCTTCCACGAATTGGTAACCTTTTTCTTGAATTGTTTTATCTGCTTGCTCTTTTGTATAGAATAAGCCGATTGGTTTCGTTGGATTGTTGAACGCTGGGTCATCTTTATCAACTTCAACTTGTGTTACAAGAGTGACCACTTGCTTATCAATATCTAATGAGTGTAGCTCATTCAATAAGCTTTCTTGCATTTGATAGCCAATATAAGCTTGGCTCATAGCACCACATTCAGGGAATGGGAATGGTGGACCTTGTTTATTTTCAGCTGCATAGCTTAAACCTAAGTTGATACTTCCGACTTGTGGTCCGTTACCGTGACTAATTACCACTTCATATCCTTTATTAATTAAGCTTACTAATGATTTTGCTGTGCCTTTTAATAATTCTAATTGTTCTTCAGGCGATTGACCTAAAGCGTTACCACCTAAAGCTACGACGATTTTAGACATTTATAGGTCCTCCCTTTCTCTATTCTCCTAAAGTTGCCACCATTACAGCTTTAATTGTGTGTGCTCTGTTTTCAGCTTCTTGGAAGACAACAGATTGTTCACTTTCAAATACTTCGTTAGAAACTTCCATTTCTGTTAAGCTATATTTTTCTTGAATTTGTTTACCAATTGTAGTTTCAGTGTCATGGAATGATGGTAAGCAGTGCTCGAAAATTGTATGTGGGTTACCAGTTTTTTCCATCATTTCTTTTGTTACACGATAAGGTTCTAATAATTTGATACGTTTTTCCCAAACTTCATCAGGTTCACCCATTGATACCCAGACATCTGTATAAATTACATCTGAACCTTTTACACCTTCATCAATATTATCAGTTACTAAGATTTCGCCACCGTGCTGAGCAGCAATCTCTTTACAACGTTTTAATAAATCATCTTTAGGATTTAATTCTTTAGGACATACAAGGTGGAACGTCATTCCCATAATTGCAGCGCCTTGCATTAACGCATTGGCTACGTTGTTACGTCCGTCACCTACATATGTGAAGTTGATTTCGTGGTAAGGTTTTTTCAATACTTCTTTCGCTGTTAAAAAGTCTGCAAGTACTTGAGTAGGGTGATCTTCGTCAGTTAAGCCATTCCATACAGGTACGCCTGAATATTTAGCTAAATCTTCAACTATACGTTGTGAGAAACCACGATATTCGATACCGTCATACATGCCACCTAATACGCGAGCTGTATCTTTAGCAGATTCTTTTTTACCCATTTGGCTACCAGTTGGTCCAAGATATGTGACGCGAGCACCTTGGTCGTAGGCTGCTGTTTCAAATGCGCAGCGAGTACGTGTAGAGTCTTTTTCGAAAATTAAGGCAATGTTTTTACCTTTAAGTTTTGGTTGTTCAATTCCAGCATATTTCGCACGTTTTAGATCTTCAGATAGATTAAGTAAGAACTCTACTTCTTTTTGAGTGAAGTCTAA
>NZ_PPRG01000036.1 GCF_002902625.1 Staphylococcus devriesei | reverse complement strand
GTAAATATAACCTAAATAAATCTTTTTACATTTACAAAAAATATTATTAAAAAACCACTTCAATTGCTAATTTAAAAGTATTTAGCGATTGAAGTGGTATATATTTTATTTAATATCAACTATTTTTACATTAATTTCGCCACCATTTGGAAGTGGTACGCGGACTTCATCTTTTAAGCTTTTACCTATTAATGCTTTAGCCATAGGTGATTCGTTTGAAATTTTACCTTTAAAAGCATCAGATTCAGCAGAACCAACAATTTGGTAGCTTTCTTCTTCATCACCAGGTAATTCAACAAATGTAACTGTTTTACCAATTTGAACAACGTTATTATCACCAGTATCTTCAATAATTAGTGCATATCTTAACATATGCTCGATACGTTGAATATCTTGTTCAATAAAACCTTGTTCATCTTTAGCAGCATCGTACTCAGAGTTCTCTGATAAGTCACCGAATGAACGAGCGACCTTAATTTTTTCAACTACTTCTGGACGTTTAACAGTTTTTAGTTCTTCTAATTCTTGTTCTAACTGCTCATAACCTTCTTGAGTCATTGGATATTGTTTTTGGTTTTCCATTATGTCATCTTCCTTTATCAGTAATATTTTTCAATTTAAATATGAAATAAAACGAATCACTTACATATGGATTAATGCTTGCTAACAAGCGTTTGAATTTTAGTTGTCATTATATCAATTGCAACCTTATTACTTCCACCTTCTGGAATAATAATATCAGCATATTTTTTTGTAGGTTCAATAAATTGATTATGCATCGGTTTAACAACATTCAGATATTGATTAATAACAGATTCCATTGAACGACCCCGTTCTTTAGTATCTCGAACTAGACGTCTTAAGATTCTCAAATCTGCATCAGTATCAACATATATTTTAACATCCATCATATCACGTAATGTTTTATTTTCTAAAGTAAATATACCTTCTACGATAATAACATCTTTAGGTTCAAATGCAATCGTTTCATCGCTTCTTGTATGATTAGTAAAATCATAAGTAGGCACTTCAACTGCCTGACCGTTTACTAAGTCACGTAAATTATCGATTAAAAGATCATTATCAAAGGCAAATGGATGGTCATAATTTGTTTCTAAACGTTCTTCAAATGTAAGGTGTGATTGATCTTTATAATAATAATCTTGTGCTAATAAAGCAACGCTATAGCCTTCTAAATTTTTCATAATTTCATTTGTAACTGTGGTTTTACCAGAACCTGAGCCACCAGCAATACCAATTATTGTTGTCTTCGCCATTATCCGATTTCCTTTCTCATCATATTATTAGGATAAATTGGATGTTCAACTTTGATTTGCACAATCTGAAGTGGGTGTCTTGCAGCATCTAAACGGTTCCCCTCTTCGTCATAGATTACATCAACCACTTGCTTAAAGCTTTCAATTTCAGGTCCGAAGAATTCAATCTCTTGCCCGGGTTTAAAATGATTTCTTTGCTGAATTGTTGCAATCTTTGTAGATGCATCATAATCTAATACTAAACCACAAAAATCATATGGTGATTTTTTACTTTGTTGACTTCCAAACATTTGCTCTTCATAACCAGGTGTTCCTTCGAAAAATGCCGGAGCAGTGTCTCTATTCGCGCACTTATCTAATTCAATTAACCACTCTGGTTTAATTTTGAAGTTTTCAGGGTCCTCTGCATAGGCGTCTATTACTTTTCTGTATACAGAAACTACAGTAGCAATATAATGTATAGACTTCATACGTCCTTCTATTTTTAAAGAATCGATACCAATGTCCATCATCTGAGGTATGGATTCTATTAATTTTAAATCTTTAGGACTCATTGCGAAAGGAACAACCTCATCTTCTTGATAATATAAATCGAGTTCTCCATCTTGGTCGACTGACAACAAATCATAGTCCCAACGGCAACTTTGGCAACAACCGCCTCTATTTGAATCGCGAGCCGTCATATGATTACTTAATGTACAACGTCCTGAATAAGCAATACACATTGCTCCATGAATAAACGCTTCAATTTCGATATCCACATTTTCTTTCATTTCTTTCATTTCCATTGCACCTGTTTCACGCGCTAAAACAACGCGATTTAAACCTTCTTCTTTCCAGTATTCCACAGCTTTATAATTGGATAAAGATTGTTGAGTAGATAGATGAATTTCTAACTTAGGTGCTACTTGTTTACAAGTTTCAATAATTAGAGGATCGGCTACTATTATACCTGAAGCTCCAGTAGCTTCTAAGTTTCGCAAGTAATTTTCTAAACCATCAACGTTCTCATCATGTGCAATAATATTAGTCGTTACATAGATTTTCGCATTATATTTATTTGCAAATTCAACCCCTTCTCTAATTTCTTCCATAGTGAAATTATCAGCGTTTGAACGCAAACCGTATTCTTGTCCTCCTAGAAATACGGCGTCAGCTCCGTAATGTACAGCAATTTTTAACTTTTCTAAATTACCAGCAGGCGCCAATAATTCAGGCTTTTTAACTTTATTTTTAGGTTTTGAATTGATTTCAGTTAAAGTTTTCACTTTAGCGCCTCCTTTTAGTAAACTGTTTGTTTGTATAAGAACCCTTCGTCAAATGGGCGATGCTCGGGTTGAATTTCTTCAATTGGATCTACTAACATAAACTTTTCATCTTCATAAGTTTCTGGATCTTCATTATATAAATCGATAGCTTCTCTATATTGACGAGTAACAACATTAATATATTCTTCACTTTGTAAAACGCCATCTATTTTAAAAGAATCAATATTCGCTTGGAATAACGGCTCTAACTCTTCGATAAGACATATATCGTTAGGCGACATAATATGTGTCCCATTGTAATCCTCAAAGACTGGATATTTATTCTCTCGTTCTTCATCATATAGAAGTAGTTCATGATCACTGTTGGCACGTTGAATCTTCATTTGTCTATCTTGAAATGTATAATAATTTCCTAATAACAGTCTTTTAGATTGGAACATGCATGTCATTCCATGAACTTGCACTTCAATTTCAACATTAGCTTTTTCTTTAATACTAATAATTTCATCCAAGTTTAATTCGCGAGCTAAAACAGCTCTTTTAGCGCCTTTTTTTCCCCAATAATTACACTGAAAATAGTTTGTTACTATAGTCTCAGCATCCCAGTTTAAAGGGATAGGGTTTTCTTGGTTTTTAACATACATGACTACAGCAGGATCACCAAAAATAATACGATCTACTTCTAATTCATGTAAGTAATTAATATAATCTTCTAATGCATTTAAATGATAATTATGAAAAATTCCATTTACCGCTACATAAAGCTTTTTATTATTTTCATGAGCTAATGAAACAGCTTTTTTAATATCATCACGTTTAAATTCTCCAGCTAATCTCAACCCAAATTTTTGTTCTCCAATAACAAACGCATCTGCGCCGATATCTATAAGTGTTTCCATATGAGCTAAAGACTTAGGAGTAACAAGTAGTTCAGTCATTATTATTCTCCTTTTATAGAAATGGCTAGTCCATCATCCATATTTAAAAAATTAGTTTGATAATTTTCTTGATCAATAAGCCAAGTGTTGAACTTTTGTACTTTTTTTACCATTTGTTTTACATTACGAGAACGAACAATGTCAATATCAGAGACGAATCCGTGATAAAGTACATTATCTGTAATTACTAGGCCTCCCTTTCTTAAAAAAGGAGTAAAGTATTCAAAAAACTTTTTAGATTGTGCCTTTGCAGCATCAATGAATATTATATCGTATGTTTTATTATTAACCTTTTCTAACTGCTCAAAAGCATCGCCTTCTAATAAGGTGATTTGATTGTTATAACCATAATTTTTAAAATTAAGCTTTGCTTGATTAATCATGTTATCATCACGTTCGATTGTAGTAACATTGATTGTTGGTGAGATTGAAGCAAAATGCATAGAACTATAGCCTATAGCTGTGCCAATCTCTAAAATATTAGTAGCTTTATGAATTCTGATTAATTGCTTAATCATTTCTAGCGATAGTCTATCTACTATTGGAACTGCATTTTCTTCGGCATATGATCTTAATTCTTCAATATTATTGTTAATTTTTTTATGTATTTCAAGTAAATATTTTTGATTTGCTTCCATTATTTTACTTCCTTTTAAAATGCAAAATGACATTAAAAAATAAACCAGTTCATTGAACCTGATTTATCTTTACATGTTAAGGCGTAGACATTCGTTTATCTTGCGCTATCGATAATCTTTTATGGCATAGAAATTAGATATGCCTATCCTTATTTAATGACTAATCTGTATTCTTAACTATTTATATATACCTATAAAAATTTACTTAAAGTATTTTACCATAGTTTTGACTTAAATTTAAGTAAGATTAAATAAATTAAGCTAGATTGTCAACCCCCTATTCTGTCTTCTTTCAATACTTTAGTACGTAACTAATTTTATAATTTATTTTGAATCATAGTAGATTGCTTAAAAACCAAATAAAATAACAAAGCAGCCTGAAACATTATATGTTCAGACTGCTTGAGATTTCTATTTAACTATTCTTCCATATTTGTATTTACAACTTCTTCAATCATATCCCACTCTTCATCAGTTTCGATTGGGACTAATTTACCACCATCACCTGATTCATCAGGTTCATTAATCATTGGAATAAGTTCAATCATTTCGTCATCGTCTGATTGAGCGCCTTCTTCTGCTAAAATAACATATTCTTTTTTAAATTCCGGGTGGTAAAACTCTAACATTTTACGGTATAACACTTCATTATCGTTCTCATCGAATAAAGTTAATAATTCTTCTTCATTACTAACATTTAAATCTACATTATGGGTATGTTCAGTCATAATTTAAATCTCCTTTTAGATAGAATCTAAATAGCCTTGAAGTATAAAAACTGCAGCCATTTTATCAATTACTTTTTTTCTTTTTTGTCTAGAAACATCTGCTTCTAATAATGATCGTTCAGCAGCCATAGTACTCAAGCGTTCATCCCACATAACAATCTCTATATTTGGTAATGCTTCTTGAAGTAGCTCTTTATAGTGTAACGAAGCTTCTCCACGAAATCCAACAGAATTATTCATATTTTTCGGTAAGCCGATTACTACTGTACCTACATTGTTTTCTTTAATAACCTTTACAAGCTTATCAATACCGAATTCATTATTTTTCTCATCAATTCTTAGAGTGTCTAGTCCTTGGGCAGTCCAACCCATCAAATCACTTATAGCTATGCCAACCGTTTTACTTCCAACATCTAAACCTAAAATTTTATGTGTGAGCATAAGCTATTTCTTGTTCTCTTTTAAGTAGTTTGAAACAAGTTCTTCCATAATAACGTCGCGATCGATATGACGAATTTGATTACGTGCATCGTTCTGACGTGGAATATAGGCAGGGTCGCCCGATAACAGATAACCAACTATTTGGTTGACTGCATTATAACCGCGTTCTTCTAAAGTTCGATGTACATTATTTAATACTGATTCGACATTTTCTTTTGGAATTTCTCCATAATCAAACTTCATAGTTTTATCAATATTATCCATAGCTGCGACACTCCTCTAAAACGAATTATCTTACATATACTGATTTTACACTAGTTGATTATAAAGTTATAGTTTTTTAATATAATCTTTAATAAAGCGTAATGATTCTGAGATATTTTCAGGTTTAGTTCCACCACCCTGAGCCATATCAGGGCGACCACCACCTTTACCACCTACAATTGGTGCCATATTTTTAATTATATCTCCAGCTTTAAGGTGCTCAGTTAGCGTTTTAGGCACTGATGCAATAAGTGATACTTTACCACCGACATCACTAGCTAAGATAATAATAGCATCTTGTTGTTTAGATTTAAAATCATCCATTACTTGTCTAATTTCTTTAGGGTTAGATACTTCTACTTCTGTAGCAAGTACTTTAAAGTTATTGATAACTTCAATTTGTTCTTCAATATTTCCCATTTTAAGTGAAGTAATTTCTTTGTTACGTTGTTCTAATTGTTTGTTGAGTGCTTTCTCGTCTTCTTGAAGTTGAACTACTTTATCAAACACTTGATTATCTGTTTTTACTTTAACTTGTTCTTTAATTGAATTAAATTTAGTTTGAATATCTTCAAGATATAAAAATGCAGATTTACCAGTTAACGCTTCGATACGTCTTACCCCTGCACCGGTGCCTGACTCGCTAACGATTTTAAAGAGACCAATTTCAGCAGTGTTATCGACATGGATACCACCACATAGTTCTATTGAAAATGGTGCCATATTGACTACGCGTACAATATCGCCATATTTTTCACCGAATAATGCCATAGCACCAAGTTGCTTAGCTTCATCGATTGGCATTTCTTGGATGTGCACAGAAATGCCTCTCCAAATTTCTTCATTAACACGTCGTTCTACTTGATTTACCTCTTCTTGAGTCATTGGTCCAAAATGAGAAAAGTCAAATCGTAGACGTTCACTTTCAACTAATGACCCTGCTTGATTAACATGTTCCCCAAGAACTTCTTTTAGTGCAGCATGTAATAAATGGGTAGCACTGTGATTTTTTTGAATATCTTTACGCTCATCTCTGTTGACGCTAGCATCTACTTCACTATTCACTTTCACTTGTCCAAATTGAACAACACCTTGATGTAAGTTTTGTCCATTAGGTGCTTTAGTTACTTCTTGAACTTCAATTTTAAAATTTTCATTGCCAACAATACCTTTATCCGCAACTTGCCCCCCACTCATTGCATAAAAAGGTGTCTCTTTAAGAATAAAGTAAACTGTCTCTCCAGCATCAATTGAATCAACAGCCTCACCGTTATAAATCAAATCGGTTAATGTTGTTTGATAATCAGTTGTTTCGTATCCTACAAACGTGCTTTCTGTATTAATATTTTTAAGCACTTCGCTTTGAATTTGCATAGATTGAGAACTTTGACGTGCCTCTCTTGCTCTATTACGTTGTTGTTGCATTTCTGATTCAAATACAGCCATGTCAACAGTGATGTCTTCTTGACTAGCGAGTTCTTCAGTTAATTCAATTGGGAAACCATATGTGTCGTATAATTTAAATGCATCTGAACCATTAATTTCATAATTACTTTCTTTAGCTTTAGCTATTAAATTATTTAAAATAGTTAAACCTTCTTGAAGAGTTTCATGGAAACGTTCTTCTTCAGATTTAATTACACGTTTAATAAAATCGGCTTTTTCTTTAACATTTGGATAATAAGGTTCCATAATGTCTGCTACAATATCAACTAATTTATACATAAATGGTTCGTTGATATCGAGTGTTTGACTAAATCTCACAGCTCGACGTAATAATCTACGGAGTACATATCCACGTCCTTCATTTGCAGGTAAAGCTCCATCTGCTATAGCGAATGCAATTGTTCTAATATGGTCTGCAATAACTTTGAATGCTACGTCATGCTCGTCAACTTTTAGATAAGTTTTGCCTGAAACATTTTCAACTTCATGAATAATTGGCATAAATAAGTCTGTTTCATAATTAGTGCGGACATTTTGCGCAATTGATGCCATGCGCTCTAAGCCCATACCGGTATCAATATTTTTATTTGGAAGTGGTGTATACGTATTATCTTTATTATGGTTAAATTCGCTAAATACTAAATTCCATACTTCCAAGTACCTTTCGTTTTCTCCGCCTGGATACATTTCTTCTGCTGGATCTTCTTGGCCGTATTCTGTACCACGATCATAGAATATTTCTGTATTTGGTCCAGAAGGTCCTTCGCCAATATCCCAAAAGTTACCTTCGATTCTAATAATACGACTTTCTTCTAAACCAATTTCTTCGTTCCATATACGATAGGCCTCAGTATCTTCAGGATGGATTGTAACGTATAATTTTTCAGGTTCCATTCCCATCCATTTATCGCTTGTTAAGAATTCCCACGCAAAATGAATAGCTTCTTTCTTGAAGTAATCTCCGATTGAGAAATTTCCTAACATTTCAAAAAATGTATGATGTCGTGCAGTAAATCCAACGTTCTCAATATCATTAGTTCTTATTGCTTTTTGTGAGTTTACTATTCTTGGTTTTCTAGGTGTTTCACGACCATCAAAATATTTTTTTAATGTAGCAACTCCTGAATTAATCCATAGTAATGAATCATCATCAATAGGTACGAGTGGCGCTGACGGTTCAATCATATGCCCTTTTTCTACAAAAAAATCAATATATTTTTGACGAATTTCGCTTGCTTTTAGATTTTTCATTTTCATTCACTCCTAAGTCGTTATTATTTAACCTTAAACAAAATAAAGAACGTTCATCCTATAAAGGGACGAACGTTCTCGCGGTACCACCCTAGTTATAAGAGTTTATGTTACATTTAAAAATCTTGTTATCAAGCATCAAATTTAAATGTCATCCTCTTATCACTTAATTACTATATTCAAATAACATAAAGTAGCGTTCAACGATTTACATTGTACTTCACACCAACCAGTACATCTCTAAAATGGTAAGTATCGTCTACTCGTCTTCATGCGAATTTAAATTTATTTTAAGTATTTTCTTCCTAAATGTCAACGTTCAACGAAATCATATGGGGACACGTCTCCCATATTTATCATTGGATCGATTCGATAAATAGTAGTTTCACTCAAAACTATATTATCTCTGTTATGAGCGTCTTCGTCGTTTGCTAATTCATTAGAGATATTAGTCCTTTGGTCAGTAGATGATTGTTCTTGATTTGACTCGTTTTTAAAGTATGCCAGTATGAACTCACGTAATTGTGTATGACGTTCTTGACCTTGTGTATTCAGTCCTATGTCAAATGCTCTTGGATCTCCTAATAAAACTAATGATTGTTTAGCTCGTGTAAGCCCTGTATAAAGGATAGGTCGTTGAAGCATACGGAAATATTGTTTAACAATAGGCATAATGACTATAGGAAATTCTGACCCTTGAGACTTATGGATAGATGTACAATAGGCATGAGTTAATTCCAATAAATCTTGACGTGTAAAAGTAATTTCATTGCCTTCAAAGTCTACGATAACTACATCCTTATTGAGTGCGTTTTCCTTTGCCCAAAAGATACCAACTATAATACCAATATCTCCATTAAATATATTGTCATTAGGTCTATTAACTAATTGTAGTACTTTATCGCCCTTGCGAAATCTTATATCGCCAAACTCAATTTCTCTAGTATCATCTTCTTTGGGATTTAATATATTTTGTAATACTTGATTAAGTCGTTTAATACCTGCACTACCTTTATACATAGGTGCTAAAACTTGGATATCACTCATATCGTAACCTTTATTTACAGCACTGGCGACGACCTTTTCAACAACGGTGGGAATTTGATCTACTGAACAGTTAATAAAGCTTCTATCATGATAACGTTGAGTGATATCTATAGTTTCACCATGCTTCATCCGATGCGCTAAGTCGATAATACTTGAGCCATCTTGTTGACGGTACACTTCAGTTAAATTAACCCTAGGTAATACTTGAGATTCAATCAAATCTTTAAAAATCTGTCCTGGTCCTACAGAAGGCAGTTGATCTTCATCTCCTACAAGGATAATTTGAGCATCCAAAGGTACTGCACTTAAGAATTGATGAAATAACCATGTATCCACCATCGACATCTCATCAATAATAATTAATTTAGCCTTAATTTCATTATCTAAAATATCATCGGGTTGTGTTTCCTGATTCCAACCTATTAGACGATGAATCGTCATAGCCTCTAAACCCGTTGATTCTTGTAATCGTTTAGATGCGCGGCCTGTTGGGGCAGCCAAGACCACAGGATATTCATCATCTTGATAATCAGAATAATCTAAAGATAAGCCATGTATTTCCGCATATAGTTCCACTATTCCTTTAATAACAGTTGTTTTACCTGTACCAGGACCGCCAGTTAATAGCATAATTTTAGAATTGATTGCAGTTTGTAAGGCTTCTTTTTGAGAAGGCGCATAAGATACACCATTAGTCTCTTCAATACTTCCAATATGGATTTGCAAATCAGATTGTTCAATTTGTTTGAATTTATTTTTAAATGTTTTGATACGATATAAGTTCTGAACGCTTTTTAATTCTGAATAATAGAGACTAGGTATAGCGACACGATCATTATCAGATATCAGTTTATTCTCTTCTGATAATAATTGTATTACTCTTTCAAGTTGGGGCGCTTCAATTACTTCTTCACCTTGTTCATTACTTAATATCTCTTTAGTAACTTCAATGATGTGATTATAAGTTAAGTATGTATGCCCTTGCTTGATACATTCCTCTTCTAGTGTATATAATAGACCAGCTTTTAAGCGCTCTGTATCATTAAATTTCACTCCGCTATTACGAGCTAAATTATCAGCTTTTTGAAAACCAATTCCCTTAACATCATATACAAGCTGATAAGGATTTTTTTCTAAAACATGTAAGGTTTCAGATTGATAAAATTGATAAATTGCCATCGAAAGTTTAGGTCCAAATCCTAAATCATGCAATCTAATCATTATCTTTTCTGATTCTTGATTGGCGCTCACTTGTTCAGCTATTTGTTTCTGCTTTTTCTTAGATAAACTAGGCACATTCGCTAATACTGAAGCATCATTTAATATATCGTTTATAGCATTTTCTCCGATTGTATTAACAATATTTTGTGCCGTTTTTTTACCTATTCCTTTGAAAAGGTCACTTGATAAATAGCTCACAATGGCGTCTTTAGTTTGTGGTAATTCTTTTTCAAACGTATCTGCTTTAAGTTGTTTACCGTAACGTGGGTGTTCCACGAGTTGTCCTTTAAACGTATATACGTCGCCCTCTACTATATTAGGAAAAAACCCTACCACCGTTGGCAAGTTATCGAATGATTCATTTGTTTCAATTGTATCTACTTTAAGAACAGTATAAAAGTTATCATTATTCTGAAATAATATCGTATCTACTGTTCCTTTAATCATTGAATAATCAAAAAGTGTAGGGTTTGACATATTAAGACTCCTCGTTTTTTAATGCTTCAAATGTTGCTTTAGCATGCTGACTTAATAGATGACCAGAATCTATTTCTATTGCCTTATCAAAATAAGCAATAGCTGAATCAATATCTTCTGAATGCATGTATGTAGCTAAACCAAGATTATATAGAGCATCTACATGTTTAGAATCTATATCTAATACAACATTTAATTGTTTAATAGCTTGTTCAAACATTTCTAAATGACAGAGAACTAAGCCATATTGAAATTGAACTTCAGCATCTGTTGATTGATCTCGTTCAGCTGCCGTCATTAAAAAAGGCAACGCTTCTTTAGGTGCATCTAGTTGGTTAAATGACATGCCAATCATATAATTAGTATCTACTTGATCCATCTCATATTTAGATGCACTTTGGTAAAGTTTAATTGCTTCTCGATATCTACCTTGATCATAATATAAGTTAGCTAAATTATAATAAACTGCACCATTTTTGTCATCTATAGTAAGTGCGCGTTGAAAAAAACGTTCAGCTTTTTCAATTTCCCCTGCATCCGCTAAAACGATACCAGCATTAATATAGTTTTCAATTGTTTCTGGATCATTTTCAATATTATTAAACAAAGCTTTAAGCGCTTTCTCAAGTTCTCCATCTTTAATCCATTGATAAATCGTCTCTTGTTCAGTCATTCTACTATTCTTCCCTTCTTAATAGACTTAATAATTAGTAAAAAAAGGAGTGGACCTGAAATCTAATATAATATTAAAGATTTCGTTGTTCCACCCTTACAGAGTTGACTGAAAATGATAAAAGTATAGTTTTGTCATTTCATTTCAGCCAACTTTTGACAAAACTAAAGTTAAGTCATCTTTTAGACTTTTTTCACACCCACAATGCACTAATTAAACAACATAACTTAATTGACCAGAAATTTTAAACACATCATCAATTGTGGCGCCACCTAAGCAAACTTCACCGTCATAAAATACGACTGCTTGTCCAGGCGTGATGGCACGTACGGGTTCATCAAAGGTTACACGAATTGAGTTATCATCTTCACGTTGAACAAATACTTTTGTATCTTTTTGACGATATCTAAATTTAGCAGTACAAGAGAAACCTTTTTCTAAGTCAACTGGGTTTACAAAACTAAAGTCTGAAGCAATGAGATAATCACTGTATAAAGCGTCATGATGAAAGCCTTGTTCAACATATAGAATATTATCTTGCAGATTTTTTCCTACTACAAACCATGGGTCTCCATCGCCACCGATACCTAATCCGTGACGTTGACCAATTGTGTAATACATTAAGCCACCATGTGTGCCCATTTTTTTACCTTCAAGCGTTCTCATATCCCCAGACTGAGCCGGTAAATATTGAGATAAAAATGTTTTGAAATTACGTTCACCTATAAAACAAATCCCTGTAGAATCTTTCTTTTTAGCGGTCGCTAAATCTTGTTCTTCAGCAATTTTACGGACTTCTTTCTTCTCAATATCTCCAATTGGGAACATTACTTTAGATAATTGATCTTGTGATAATTGATTTAAGAAATAAGTTTGATCCTTATTATTATCTACGCCACGTAACATTTCTACATGGCCGTCTTCATGACGACGAATTCTAGCGTAATGCCCTGTAGCAACATAATCAGCACCTAATTTAAGTGCGTGCTCCAAGAATGCTTTGAATTTAATTTCTTTATTACACATCACGTCTGGATTTGGCGTACGTCCTTTTTTATATTCATCTAGGAAATAGGTAAATACCTTATCCCAGTATTCTTGTTCAAAGTTGACAGCGTAATATGGTATACCAATTTGGTTACATACAGCGATTACATCGTTATAATCTTCAGTAGCCGTACACACTCCGTTTTCATCAGTATCATCCCAATTCTTCATGAAGATACCTATAACGTCGTATCCTTGTTCTTTTAATATGTGTGCTGTTACCGAACTATCTACGCCACCAGACATACCTACAACAACTCGTATATCTTTATTAGACAAGTTTATTCCTCCTTAAATTTATGATATATTTTATGAATTTCGGCTACGATATATTTAATTTCATGTTCTGTAGTTTGTTCATTGAAACTGAAACGTACTGAATGTTTTGCACGTTCTTCATCTTCATACATAGCAGCTAGAACGTGTGATGGAGTGGTTGAACCAGCAGTACAGGCTGACCCTGATGAAACATATATATTTGATAAATCTAATAATGTTAACATTGTTTCAACATCAATAAATGGAAAATATAAATTAAGTATATGACCAGTGGTTTCAACCATTGAACCGTTGACCTCAAAAGGAATCGCACGCTCTTGTAAACTAACTATAAATAATTCTTTTAATTGCATTAAGTGAATATTATTAGCATCTCTCTGTTCGTCTGCAAGTGTTAAAGCTTTAGTCAAACCAACGATTTGTGCTAAGTTTTCCGTTCCTGCACGACGCTTAGTTTCTTGTTCACCACCCAATTGAGAAAATTCAATAGGCGTTTGATCTTTAACTAAAAGTACTCCTACTCCTTTAGGGCCACCAAACTTATGTGCAGTAAGACTCATTGTATCAATTTTAAAGTCTTCGAATTTTACATCCAAATGACCAATCGCTTGGACAGCATCAACATGTAATAATGCATTTGAATCAGCTACAATATCTTCAATATCGTACATTGGCTCAACTGTACCAATCTCATTATTAACAAACATAATGGAAACTAAAATCGTATCATCTGTTAATACTTCTTTAAGTTGGTCTAAGTCTACTTTACCTGTATCATCTACATCTAGATAAGTAACGTCATATCCCTCTTTTTCTAGTTGTTCGAATACATGTAATACTGAGTGATGCTCAATTTTAGTTGTAATGATGTGGTTACCAAGATGTTCATTTGCATAAACTAAGCCCTTAATTGCTGTATTATTTGATTCCGTAGCACCACTCGTAAAGATTACTTCACTAGGCTTAGCACCTAATAAATTAGCTACTTTTCTTCTTGATTCATCTAAATAGCGACGTGCGTCTCGTCCAATTGAATGAATTGATGATGGATTACCATAATGTGATTGATATATAGTCATCATCGATTCTACAACTTCAGGTTTAACCGGTGTAGTAGCAGCATAATCTGCATATACTTCCATTCTTTAGTACACTCCTCATATTTTTATCAATGTTCCTATAATAGCACCTGACTAACAAATTTTCTACATTAGTGTTTATAAATTAATTACTTCATACTCATCTTATATTCTAACACTTACACCTCATCTTAATTAACATTTTTTACATATTCACTTTTTTGAAAATAATAACAAAATCCCGTTTGAGCAGTTTAATAACTGTTAATTTTATATCTTGTTACACTGGGCATTAGTAATAATAAAGGAGAGGTTGAAAATGTCGAATATAAAATTATCAGCTCTAAATTTAGTTCCTATTAGGGAAGGCCAAAATGATAAAGATGCAATTGATGATATGGTAGAACTTGCACAACAATTAGATGAATTAGAATATGAACGTTATTGGATAGCAGAGCATCATAATGCACCAAATCTAGTGAGTTCAGCAACTGCCCTACTTATCCAACATACGTTAGAACATACTCAGAAAATAAAAGTAGGTTCCGGGGGGATTATGTTACCTAACCATGCACCACTAGTTGTTGCTGAGCAATTTGGCACAATGGAAACTCTTTTCCCAAATAGAGTTAATCTAGGATTAGGTAGAGCACCCGGAACTGATATGATGACAGCTAGTGCGTTGAGACGTGATCAGCATAACGGCGTTTATGAGTTTCCTGAAGAAGTTGAGCAATTGCAAACTTACTTTGGACCAGAAAATAAACAAGCATATGTACGCGCTTATCCTGCAGTAAACAAGAATGTCCCTTTATATATATTAGGATCTTCAACAGATTCTGCTCATTTAGCTGCACGTAAAGGTTTACCTTATGTCTTTGCTGGACACTTTGCGCCTCAACAAATGAAGGAAGCTATTCAAATATATAAAGAATTATTTGAACCTTCAGATGTACTAGATCAACCTTATATGATTGTATGCTTAAATACGATTGTAGCTGAAACAGATAAGGAGGCTGAACGTTTAGCAAGCACCCTTGCTCAAGTATTTACAAGTATTACACGCGGCAAAATGCAGCCCGTGCAGCCACCTACTGATAATCTTGAAAACCTATTAACTCCACGAGAATATGAAATGGCAAAACAAAGAGAGCGTAATTCTTTAATTGGTTCTGAAGAAACAGTAAAACAAAAGATAGAAAACTTCATTGAAGAATATGGAGAAATTGATGAATTAATGGGGATTAGCTATATTTATGATAAAGCTCAACAAGTCGATTCTTTCAAACGATTAAAAAATGTTATTCAACGTATTAATAATTAGGATATAAGAAGTTTCGAAATTAATTTCATTTCTATCATAAAAAAAGAGTGATGAGAATCTCATCACTCTTAAAAAATATTAATTATTTATCGTCTTTTTTATCATCTTTGTTATCACTGTCGTTACCGCCAGTGTATTCATTAATTTTATCTTTAGCTTTGTCTACTTGCTCATTATCGCTATTTTTGAATTTTTCTGCTGCATCTTTAGCTTTATCCATGAATCCCATAATGAAATTCTCCTTTCAAATTTAAGCTTATAATATATTGAATAAGTATTGACAAATATACGATACGAAATAATCTACATATTGTATCGTTGTGATGTATTAATTAAATACCACTAACAAAAATGAATAAACATATTTAATTAAAAAAGTTTAAATATAGAACATGTATCCATCTAATTGGTTATCAGTTTCTACATATTCAGCTAAATATTTTAATGTTGTATTATCTAAAACTTCTCTAACCGCGTCTCTCATACGTAACCAAAGTTGCTTTTGAGCCGGTGGTTCTGATTCAATACTTTCGACAATTGTAATAGGACCCTCTAATAAGCGAATTATATCACCAGCAGTAATTTCATCAGCGGGTACTCTAAGTTGGTAGCCACCTTTAGCACCACGAACACTTCGAATTAAACCTGCATTTCTTAAAGGGCCAACTAATTGTTCGAGGTATAAGTCACTTAACTTATTTTCCTCAGCGATTGACTTTAATGAGACACACCCTTGTCCTTCCCTTTTAGCTAGGGAAATCATTAAAGTTAACCCATATCTCCCTTTCGTTGATATTTTCATAACATAACCTCACTTAATTCGAATAATATATATTCCCATTCTATCATTTTTTCAGTTAAGATAGTAATAGAAAGGTGTGAATAACGTGACAACTGAACCTTTGGCTTCTAGAATGCGACCTACAAATATAGATGAAATTATATCACAACAACATTTGGTAGGTCCTAAAGGTATTATTAGACGAATGGTTGAAACTAAGAAATTATCTTCAATGATTTTTTTTGGTCCTCCTGGAATTGGTAAAACAAGTATAGCAAAAGCTATATCAGGTAGTACTGAATATAAATTTAGACAATTAAACGCAGTAACAAATACTAAAAAAGATATGCAAATGGTAGTCGAAGAAGCTAAAATGTCTGGTCAAATCATTTTATTGTTAGATGAAATTCATAGATTAGATAAAGCTAAACAAGATTTTCTATTACCTCATTTAGAAAACGGTAAAATTGTTTTGATTGGCGCAACTACTTCGAATCCATATCACGCAATCAATCCAGCTATTCGATCTAGAGCCCAAATTTTTGAACTTTATTCTTTAAATGATAACGACGTACTTCTCGCATTAAACAGAGCATTAGAAGATGAGCAGCGTGGCTTAAAAACTTATCATCCAAAAGTAGATGAAGAAGCATTAGCATATTTCTCTACACAAAGTAATGGTGATGTTCGTAGCGCATTAAATGCTTTAGAATTAGCTGTTTTAAGTGCTGAAGTTATTAATAATACAAGACACGTGACAATAGAAGATGCAAAAGATTGTCTTCAAAAAGGCGCTTTTGTTAGTGATAAAGACGGAGATATGCATTATGATGTGATGAGTGCTTTTCAAAAGTCAATTCGAGGTAGTGATGTAAACGCTGCGTTACACTATTTAGCTCGTCTGATTGAAGCCGGAGATTTACCAACAATTGTAAGGCGTTTATTAGTTATAAGTTATGAGGATATAGGATTAGCTTCCCCTAGCGCTGGCCAAAGAACTTTAGCGGCCATTCAATCTGCAGAACGCTTAGGATTTCCTGAAGCACGTATTCCACTAAGCCAAGCTGTAATTGAGCTTTGTTTATCTCCAAAATCTAATTCAGCTATTAAAGCAATTGACGCTGCACTTAGCGATATTCGTAAGGGAAAAGTTGGACAAATTCCGGATCACTTAAGAGACGGTCATTATGCTGGGGCGAAAGAATTAGGAAGAGCAATTGGTTACAAATATCCTCATGATTATGAAAATGGCCATGTAGTGCAACAGTACTTACCTAATAACATAAAAAATAAAAAATATTATGAACCAAAAACGACTTCTAAAAGTGAACAACAATTTAAAATGGTATACGATAATTTGAGAAATAAAAAGTAAAAAAGACTATGATAGAGTTACAAGTTAAATATGGATTACCAACCCTTAATTTATATTAGGTTTGTGCTTCATTATTTATTGTTTAACTCATCATAGTCTTAAATTTTATTTATTACCTTTATCTTTTATACGTTTAACCGGAATATCTTTCAAAATATCATTTACTACATAACTAGCACATATTAATCCTACTGTACTTGGCACAAAGGCATTTGATGACGGAGGTATTTGCCCCTTACGATTAATAGCATTAGCATCCCCTACTGTTGCCTTGACATCCTCGCGTATAACTATCGGGCTTTCGTCAGAGAAAACCACAGGCACACCTTTTTTAATACCTTGTCTTTTCAAACGATTACGAATTATTTTAGCCATCGGATCCATAAATGTTTGCGAAATATCAGCAATCTTAAATCGTGTAGGATCAGTTTTATTAGCAGCGCCCATACTTGAAATCACCTTAATACCCCGCTCTAAACATTCTTTCATTAAATGAACTTTATATATAATTGTATCGCTAGCATCAATAAAATAATCGATATTGTAATTATTAAATAAATCTTCGTAAGTTTCTTCAGTATAAAACATATGTAACGGCGTAACTTTACAGTCAGGGTTAATCAATTTAATTCGCTCTTCCATTAAAGTAACCTTGCTTTGCCCAATCGTCGTTGTTAAAGCATGTATTTGTCGATTTACATTTGTAATATCTACATCATCTTTATCAATTAAGATAATATGTCCAATATTAGTACGAGCTAGGGCTTCAGCCGCAAATGACCCTACACCACCAACACCTAATACTGCGACTGTTTTACCTTTTAATAAGTCTAGACCCTCTTGACCATATGCTAATTCATTTCTTGAAAATTGATGTTTCATTGTAAACTCCTTTTTATAAACAACTCAGTGACTTTTATATTCTAAAAAAGTGTATAAAAATACGCAAGACAGTAAAGCCTTGCGTACCGATAGAGTCCGTAATTGCCGTAGTTATAAATAGCTTGATCATTCGGCCTGCTATATACAGGTGGGTGCCCTGTTTCTTGTTTTGCAAGTCCTCCATTGAGGCGTTTGCGCTGCAAGAAAACCTATTGGGCTCCCTGATCAAAAAGTGTTAGGCCCAAATAAAAAGCAAACATACGAACAATACAGATGACTATCTTATATAATCATAATAGCACAATAACTCTATAATTAAAATCCTAATGACTTGAATAGAAACGTTTATTAAGATAAATACTTAACTATAATAAGTTGACATAATATTTTTATAGTTTATCAAATTATAGATTTTTTTGTTACTATTCTTCTTCAATAAAAAAACACCTTATGAGTAGTCTTTAAACTAACTTATAAGGTGTCGCTTAATAATATTTACTTTAATTAACTCATAATTTTTTAGCAATTAATGACGAATACGTAGTGATAATTCCTCTAATTGTTTATCAGATACTTCTCCTGGTGCATCAGTTAATAAACAAGTAGCTGATGCTGTTTTAGGAAAGGCAATTGTATCTCTAAGGTTGGTACGATTAGTCAATAGCATAACCAAACGGTCTAATCCTAAGGCTATACCACCATGTGGAGGTGCACCGTATTTGAAGGCATCTAATAAGAAACCAAATTGTTCTCTAGCTTGTTCTTTTGTGAAACCTAAAACTTCGAACATTTTTTCTTGAAGCTCGCTATTTGAAATTCTTATAGAACCTCCTCCAAGTTCATAACCATTTAATACAATATCATAAGCATTAGCTTGAACATTCTCAGGTTCTGAGTCTAATTTAGAGATATCTTCTTGTTTTGGTGATGTAAATGGATGGTGTGCTGCAACATAGCGTTTAGCATCTTCATCATACTCAAGTAATGGCCAATCTGTGACCCATAAGAAGTTTAATTTATTTTCGTCAATTAAACCTAATTCTCTTGCAATTTTAATACGTAAAGCTCCTAAACTTTGAGCAACAACATTCGGTTTGTCTGCTACAAACATGACTAAGTCTCCTGGCTTAGCTCCAGTTAGTTCTTTTAACGTTTCAACATTTTGGTTTTCGAAGAATCGAGCAATTGGACCGCTTAATCCTTCTTCAACAACTTTAACCCAAGCTAGACCTTTAGCGCCATAAATATTAACAAATTCTGTTAAAGCATCCATATCTTTACGAGTGTAGTTATCAGATGCTCCTTCAGCAACAATAGCTTTAACTTGCCCGTTATTTTGTACAGTATCTTTAAAGACTTTAAAGTCCATCTCTTTACCTAATTGAGATACATCAATTAATTCCATTCCAAAACGTGTATCAGGTTTGTCAGAACCATAACGTCTCATCGCTTCTTCATAAGTCATACGTGGGAATGTGTCTTCTATGTCAACGCCTTTTACATCTTTAACGACTTGGCGTAACATTTCTTCTCCCATTTGAATAACGTCTTCTTGATCAACGAAACTCATTTCAATATCGACTTGAGTGAATTCAGGTTGACGGTCAGCACGTAAATCTTCATCTCTGAAACATTTAACAATTTGATAATATTTGTCAAAACCACTAATCATTAATAATTGTTTAAATAATTGTGGTGATTGAGGTAGTGCGTAAAACTCACCTTCATGAACACGTGAAGGTACTAGATAGTCACGTGCGCCTTCTGGTGTAGATTTAGTTAATACTGGTGTTTCAATATCAAAGAAACCATTATTATCAAGATAGTTACGGATAGATTTAGTTGTTTGATGTCTCATTTTAAATGTTTGTGCTAATTCAGTACGTCTAAGATCTAAGTAACGATATTTCAAGCGAATATTTTCGTCGACGTTTTGATTTTCCTCATTAATTGAAAATGGTGGCGTTTCAGATTTATTAATAATATTAATATTTGAAACTTGAACTTCAACTTGACCAGTTTTAATCTTAGGGTTAACTGTTTCTTCATCACGTTTAGTTACTGTTCCTTCAACTTCAATCACATACTCAGAACGTACTGTTTCAGCGACACTTAAAGCTTCTGCAGAAAAATCAGGATTAAATACTACTTGAACAATACCTTCTCTATCACGTAAGTCTACGAAGATGAGGCCGCCTAAATCACGTCGATTATGCACCCAACCTTTTAATGTTACTTTTTGATTTAGTAATTCTTCAGTAACTAAACCACAATATGTTGTACGTTTACTCATTTGAATTCTCCTTTATTTTTTAAAATATTGTACAAGTTCATCTAATTTAACTTTTTCTGACTCACCTGTTGCCATATTTTTAATATCAATTTCATTGTTCTCTAATTCTTGATCTCCAATAACAATAGTATATTTAGCATTTAAACGATCAGCTTGTTTCATCTGACCTTTAATTTTACGTTTTAAATAATCTTTATCGGCTTTAACGCCATTTTTTCTAAGGTGATTTAAAAGTTTAACACTATAGCGTTCAGCTTCATCACCCATAGTAACTATAAATAAGTCAAAATCTTCTTCAATATCTAATTCAATACCTTCTTCTTCAAGCGCAAGTAATAGTCTTTCAATACTTAACGCAAATCCAATACCAGTTTGACTCGGCCCATCTAAAAGTTCTAATAAACCATTATAACGGCCACCACCACATAAGGTTGTAATTGCACCATCATAATTAGGGTTATCCATCATCACTTCAAAAGCTGTATGAGTGTAATAGTCTAGCCCACGTACTAAGTTAGGATCTTCGACATAATCCACCCCTAAATCAGTCAAATACGATTTAACTTCTTCGTAATACGCTTTAGATGATTCATTTAAATAGTCAGTTATACGTGGAGCGTTTTTTACAGCTTCTTTATCACGATCAATCTTACAATCAAGTATACGCATCGGATTTGTATGCAAACGTGATTGACAATCTTCACAGAAAGTATCTATCACAGGCTCAAAATGCTTCACTAATGCCTCGTTATATTCCTTGCGTGAATTCGCATCGCCAATACTATTAATTACTAATTTTAAATGTTTTAAGCCAAATGATTCATAAATGTGCATAACCATAGCTAGCACTTCAGCATCGATACTAGGATTTTCTGCACCTATGGCTTCTATACCAAACTGATTGAATTGACGAAAACGTCCTTTTTGTTTACGTTCATATCTAAACATTGGTCCATTATAGTAAAGTTTAATCGGTTGATTTGGATAACCTTGCATTTTATTTTCAATGTAAGAGCGAACTACCGCAGCCGTACCTTCTGGTCTTAATGTTAGGCTTCTATCACCTTTATCTTTAAACGTATACATTTCTTTTTGCACTACGTCTGTTGAGTCTCCCACACCACGTGCAAATAAATCTGTACTTTCAAAAATAGGTGTACGTATTTCTTTATAATTATAAAGTTTCATTAATTCATTTAATTTATTTTCAATATAGCGCCATTTACTTGAATCTTCAGGTAAGATATCTTGCGTACCTCTAGGTATTCTAATCACGTAATCACTCCTTTAATAATTTTACACATCTATTTTAAATCTTCTTTAATAAAAAAAGCCCCTTATATAGCCCAATAACTATATAAGGGACGGAATGCCGTGTTGCCACCCTAATTGAGATTAAGAATATATCTTAATCCCCACTCAAACGCTTAACGTACGTAAACCGGCTTATTTATTAAAGCACCTCTTCTTGTGTTAAAAGTTTTAAACTACTCAGTATAATCTTTCAGCCATGGATTATATCTCTACGTGAGGTTGGGACAAAAGTGTTTAGGATTTGAGCAGAACCGAACGATGAGCAAAAACTATTATCTTCTAATCTATGTGATTAGGCAATAGTTGACTAAGATGAAGATGCGTCCAGCCTGACTTTCTTCATTTCTAGTCAACCTTGCCGGGGCGGGACGACGAAATCTTTGAAATTAAGTTAGATTTCTGTCCCGCTCCCAAATTTTGTCAAATCGTGACGGTAGCTGCCGAGAATCCTGCTTTTGGGACACCGTTTATCGGTTTCCCAGCGCACAAACGATTAATGTCTCAGTCTCTCTACCTATTTCATTTAAACTTTCAAGAATATTAACGGTATGATTTATAAAGTTCATTAATAATGATAACTAGTTTAGATTAAGTTTGCAAGACTTAAGATGCAAAATATTGTTTTAAACCATCAACTACTGCTTCTTCAACGACTTGTCGATGCAGTTGATCCGTTATCATTACTTCATCGGTTGGATTACTAATATATCCTAGTTCTAACAATACTGCTGGTTTATTAGTTTGTCTTAGAACTTGAAAATTTTCCTGTCTTGCTCCTTTATTAGAAAGTAAAGACTTTTTCTCAATACTAGCCGACAATGTTTCAGCTAAGGTTTCTTGGTTATCTTTAAACCAATAGACAGTAGCCCCGTTTGCATTTGGACTATCAAGAGCATCGTTATGTATACTTATAAAAGCGTCGCCATCTTGTTTTCTATCTTCTAAGCTAACATAGCTATCATCAGAGCGTGTTAGTTTTACCTTAGCCCCCGTTTTTTCTAACGCTTTTTTTAATTCTTTCGCAGTCTTTAGCGTATAATTTTTTTCAAGACTTTTTTTCGATGTATTGCTTGAAGCACCTTGGTCATTGCCCCCGTGCCCAGGATCTAGGACAATGACCTTATTCTTCAAAGGATTTTCTTTCTTACTTGCATCCGCTTCAATATCTAAGCTTGTATGCCAACCTGCTATCCACCCTTTTTCTTTACCATCTCTACTTTCTACTTCAATCCACTTACCAGACTTTCCTAGTCTAGTAAACGTTTCACCTTTATCAACTTGGTAGAGTACTGGATAAGCTGCATTAGGACCTGTACGTAGTTCTGCATTTTCCGAGACAGTAATTCGGTTGCTACCTTGATCGCTATGATTCATGAGCATAAACAGTATAATTAAAAATAATATAAAAGCAATAACTACAGAAAGTGTAAGTCTGTTCTTTAGACCATGTTTTAATAACCATGCATCTACTTTACTCATACAATCTTTCCATCCTGACTTTCATAAATAATAGTCACAGGACCATCATTTATAATTTCTACTTCCATATCTGTACCAAATTCACCTGTTTTAACTTCAATACCATTCGCTCTTAATGCAGTATTAAATTTCTCATACAACTCATTTGCTTCGTCAGGATTCATTGAATTAGAAAAACCAGGTCTATTACCTTTTTTAACATCTGCATAGAGCGTAAATTGAGAAATAGATAGAATTTCACCTTCGACTTGTTGAACATTTAAATTTAATTTGCCATTGTCATCTTCAAATAAACGTGCGTTAACTATTTTTTTGGCTAATACATCTACATCCGCTTCAGTAGAATCTTTACCTACCCCAACTAACAAACAATAACCCTTATTAATTTTATTCTGAATATGATCATTTGTTACTGAAGCTCTTTTAACTCTTTGTACCACTATCTTCATCTCTATAGCACCTCTATTAATTCCATACTCTGGATACTGTATATACATCACTTAACTGTTTAAGCTTTTCTACAACTCTAAAAACGTCATTTACATTTTTAACCATTACGCTAATCGTTATAATAGCATGTTTATCTGTATCTGAACGTCCGTTAATGTTAATTATGCTTCCTACAGTAGAATTGATTGCCTGAATGACTTCATTAAGCAAGCCATTTCTATCATATGCACTGACTTCTAAATCTACTTGGTAACGTTGAGTAGAATCTTTAGATTTTACCCATTCAACATCAATCAAGCGTTCAGATTCATTTACGATATTTGGACAATCAGTGCGGTGTACTTTAATACCATGTCCCTTAGTAATATAACCTACAATATCATCTCCAGGGATAGGATTACAACATTTAGATAGCTTAATTAAAACATTCTCAATTCCTTCAACATAGACGCCACTATCTGTAATAATATCCTCTTTAATTGGAAGTGACTTCGTAATCTCTTGAGCCTCGTTTAATGCTTTTTGTTTATCTTGTATACGTTGTCGTTCAGTCAATTTGTTTACAACTTGTAGTGCTGTTACACCACCAAATCCTACAGCAGCATATAAATCGTCCTCATTTGCAAAATTATATTTTTCATTAACGACCTCAATATTCTTCTCAGTTAGAATATCATCTACTCTAAATCCTTGGTCCTTAATTTCAGCTTCAACCATAAACTTACCCTTTTCAATATTTGAAGAACGATCTTGTTTCTTGAAGAAGCTTTTCACCTTACTTTTTGCACTCGAGGACTTAACAATTTTCAACCAGTCTCTACTTGGACCATAAGAATGCTTACTCGTACGAATTTCAATAATATCCCCAGTTTGAAGTACATAATCAATTGGTACGATTTTACCATTAACCTTCGCCCCGATCATTTTATTACCAACTTCACTATGAATTGCATAGGCGAAATCAATAGGTACAGCACCATATGGTAATTCGATGACATCGCTAGCAGGTGTAAATGCATAAACCTTATCACTTTGTAAATCATATTTTAAAGATTCCATAAATTCTTGCGCATCCGAAGAAGTATGATCAGTTTCTGCTAATTCTTTGAGCCAATTAAGTTTATTTTGAAAATCTTGCGTCTTCTCGTTAACTGTTTTACCTTCCTTATATGCCCAATGTGCAGCTACACCATGTTCAGCTATTTCGTGCATTTCATAGGTTCTAATTTGAATTTCTAAAGGATCACCGTTCGGCCCTACGACAGTCGTATGTAGTGATTGATACATATTTTGTTTTGGCATTGCAATGTAGTCTTTAAAACGTCCTGGCATAGGCTTCCATAATGTATGGACTAATCCTAAGATAGCGTAACAGTCGTTAATTGAATTGACTATTACCCGTATTGCTAATAAATCAAATATCTGATCAAATTGCTTTTTCTGTTTCATCATTTTTCGATAAATACTATATATATGTTTCGGGCGTCCATTAATCTCGCCAGTAATATTCATATTTATCATTTCTGCTTGTATTTTATCAATAGCATTAGCTATATACGCTTCTCGTTCACTACGTTTCTTTTTCATTAAGTTAACTATACGGAAATATTGAACGCTATCTATATATCTTAAAGCAGTATCTTCTAGTTCCCATTTAATAGTATTAATACCTAATCTATGTGCTAATGGTGCATAAATCTCTAATGTTTCTTTAGAAATACGTACTTGTTTTTCTCGCGCCATAGCTTTAAGCGTTCTCATATTATGAAGTCTATCAGCTAATTTCACTAAGATAACTCGCACATCTTTAGCAATAGCAATAAATAATTTTCTATGATTTTCGGCTTGTTGCTCTTCTTTGGAACGATATTTAACTTTTTTTAATTTTGTTACGCCATCTACAATTCGCGCTATTTCTTCATTGAACATACCTTTAACATCATCAAACGTGTAAGCAGTATCTTCAATAACATCATGTAGGAAACCAGCTACAATAGTTGGTCCATCTAACCGCATTTCAGTTAATATACCGGCTACTTGAATTGGATGCATAATATATGGCAATCCATTTTTACGGAATTGACCTTGATGCGCCTCATAAGCAATATGGTAACTTTTCAAAACATATTGGTATTCATCAGTTGATAAGTAAGATTTTGCTTTATGTAGCACCTCGTCAGCGCTATATGGATACTCGTTATTCACTATATGCCACCCCAACTCTTTAATATTCCAAATACTCCACTCGATATTCGAATTTTTGAAAATTAAGAAAACATACCTTAACGCTTCATTATTCCGAGTATAACAAAGGTTAGGACAAAACGCTTAGGCTACTATTAATTAATTTCCTAGAACATATATAATTAATGCCCCATTCTGAATATGAGAATTACTTTAATTTTATCAAATATCAAGCAAACTATAAAAGGTTTGATTTTTTCTAAATAATAGTTCTATGATACTACAAGTTTTTAAATAAATAAATGATGTTAGATTTAATTTAAATTCATCTAGCATAGCCTTTATTAAAAGGTAAGAATGATATAAAAATAAGTATAAATATAATTAATAAGAGGTTGAAACACCTTATCAATGTCTCAACCTCTACATCTATCTCAATTAATAATTTATTCGTCGTATGAGATTAAACTCATGACGTCATAGTCTTTAATTTTTTCAATACCATTTAGATATTTTAATTCAATAATAAACGCGATACCTACAACGATACCACCTAACTTTTCAACAAGCTTAATAGCCGCTTCAATGGTACCACCTGTTGCTAATAAATCATCTGTAATTAATACGCGTTGCCCAGGCTTAATAGCATCATTATGCATTGTTAAAACATTTGTACCGTATTCTAAATCGTATTCGTAGCGAATCACTTCACGAGGTAGCTTACCTTCTTTTCTCACAGGAGCAAAGCCAATGCCCATTGAATAGGCAACTGGGCAACCAATAATAAACCCTCTAGCCTCTGGTCCTACGACGATATCTACATTACGTTCTTTAGCATATTTTACAATTTGATCAGTAGCATAGCCATAAGCTTTACCATTGTCCATAATCGTTGTAATATCTTTAAAACTTACTCCCGGTTTAGGCCAATCTTGCACCTCTGAAACATATTGCTTTAAATCCATTTAAATGTGTCCTCCCTATAAATTAACCCTTTTGAGCTTCTATCCATTGTTTAAGCTGTGAAAAATCATCATACAACAAACGTTTTTCAACTTCTATTCGTGATAATCTTGCTTGATAAGTTTGGCTCGTTTCAATATTTTGCTTATTAGGATTATTGTTTATTTTAATTATACCATTATCATCAATAATAAAGCCTAATTCAATAAATACTTTTAATATAAATTTTAAAATATTGGGTTTAACATTTAGAAATTGGCATAATAACATGCCCTCTTTTTCTAAATTCGTTTCTTGTTTATTAATAAGTGCTTTATAACATTTTTTAAATATATCTTGACTCGGTATACCTTCAAAGTAAATAGATGCTTGATGTTGCAACACTATATACATTTGTGAGTAATTAATTTCTTTCAGGCTATGAGTGAGACTTTCTAGATCTTGAGGTAAGTCTCTAAGTACAACAATTTCGTATTCATCGCCTATAGTTTCACCATAATAAAAGTAATTATCATTAACTTTTTCCATTTTAGGATGAATAATAAATGCAATTTGATGATCATTTGTCTCTAAATTAAGGTGTTTACGTTTACTACGATAATCTAGAATTTGTTCATCATTCGTGGCAAGATCTTGAATAATAAATTGTGGTGATTGATTACCATTCCATTCATTTATTTGTAAATTCCCTAACAAACTGATTGGTTGTCCTAATTCAATTTGTGAAGCAAGATGTCCATTATTCCAGTAAAGATGTTGTAAGCGAAGTTGACCTGTTGTTATTTTAAGGTGTTTATTATCTTTGCCTATTGCTTTAACATCCATCACATCGCTATTATCTAATTCGAATAAAGGTTTTTCAAAATCAGTTCCATACGGACTTAACTTCTGAATATCTCTTATATTTTTAACTGTAATATCCGCTTCATCAAGTTTTACTGCAACACGCTTAGTAGGTGCTAATGATGCATGTTCTGCTAATTGTGCCATCCAATCATTAAGTCCTTGTTCTAATTCTTCTATGTTGTCAATATCCATAGTCATGCCAGCTGCCATATGGTGGCCACCAAACTTAGTTATTAAGTCTTGATGAGCACTTAATATTTCAAACATGGACACTTGGTCAATACTACGAGCAGAACCTTTCGCATGATTTTGTTCTAAATCAATATTTAAAATTAATGTAGGCAATGCATAAGTTTCAACGATTTTAGAAGCAACTATTCCTAATACACCTTCATGCCAGTCTTCTTTAGCTAGAAGTAAAAATCGTCGCCCAGCTTTGACCTTTTCTTCAGCCATAGCCAATGCTTCTTCTGTTAACTGAGCTACAATTTCTTTACGCTCCACATTAAAATGTTCGACTTGTTCCGCTAAAAATTCCGCTTCCTCTTCTTCCTCAGACATCAATAGCTCTGCAGCTAATGAGGCATCTTCTAATCGTCCTACTGCATTAAGTCGCGGTCCAATAATAAAACCTATCGTTTCCTCATTAATTGTGTCGTTAAAGCCGGCTTGATTAAGCATGGCTTTAACTTGAGGTGGGCAATAGTCATTTAAATTGGCTAGGCCTTGTTTTACAATTGTACGATTTTCATCTGTTAATGAGACTAAATCTGCAATCGTTCCAATAGCAGCTAGACTAACAAAATAATTAGGTGGGTTATCAAGTAACACTTGGGATAGTTTATATGCCACTCCAGCACCACATAAATATTGAAAAGGATAGTCAAATTCTGGATGCATTGGGTGAACTATCGCATACGCTTCAGGCAATGTACGTCCGATTTCATGATGGTCTGTCACAATCACATCCACGCCTAATTCTTGTACCATTTTAATTTCTTCATGTCCTTGAATACCATTATCAACTGTAATAATAAGCGAAATACCTTCGTCATAGGCATTATGAAACGCTAACTTATTAGGACCATAACCTTCTGTGAAGCGGTTAGGTATATACCAGCCTACTTCAGCTCCCAATGTTTTAAGTGTACTCACTAAAATAGTAGTAGATGTTACGCCGTCCGCATCATAGTCACCATAAACTAATATTCTTTCTTTCTTATCTATAGCTTCATTAATACGCTCTACTGCTTTTTTCATATAACTTAAGCGCCAAGGGTCGTGATTAATTGTTGTATCTGTAAATACTTTTTTAATATCTTCTTCTTGGACGATAGATTTATTTTCAAGTACTTTTTTAATAATTGGCGTTAATTTGTAACGTTTAACTAAGTCTTCACTAATGTATTCAATTGGTGGTTCATAAAGCCAGTTATATTTAGATTTAATCATACTATTATCCTTCCTTTTTCCAAAAGCCATTATACCTAAAAACATAATAAATAAAAAGTAAATCCAATTTAATATAGTCGAATTTGACATAAAAAAATCAGCCCGTAACATTTTAATAAATGTTCTAGGCTGACTTATTTACTTGAAATAATTAAACTAATATTTTTTCATCATTTGATTTTTTCTCTTTATAAACAACTAGTTTGCCGTTGTCTGCTTTTTTAAGTTGTCGTTTCTTCATCATACCCCATAGCGGCACCGCGATAAAGATTGAAGAGAACACACCAGAAACTAGTCCAATTAATAACGCTAATGAGAAGTTAAATAGACTTGATGCACCAAAGATAAGTATTGCTATTACAACTACTATTACTGTTAAAACAGTATTGATTGAACGGGTCATCGTTTGGCGAATTGATCTATTAACTATATCATCAATTTGTTCAGGTTTAGTAATAACTTTGACCTTATGCAAGTTTTCCCTTACACGGTCAAACGTAACGATAGTATCATTAATTGAATAACCTACAATTGTAAGTACTGCTGCTATAAACGTGATGTCAACTTCTAAACGGAATAGACTGAATATCGCAACGATCATAAAGACGTCATGTAATAATGCTAGGACAGAAGATAATCCCATTCTCCATTCAAAGCGTAATGATACATAGATAATAATGCCAATAGCCGCATAAAGAAGTGCTTTCATAGCGTTCTTAGCTAATTCTTGGCCTATCATTGGTGATACTGTATTTACAGTCGGTTTATGACCAAATTCATCGTTAACCTTCTTATTAAGTTTTACAACTTCATTCTTAGATAAGTCTTTTTTGAATTGAACGGTAGCTTGTTTATTTCCATTACCATTGATTTGAACTTGGTCTGGGTTAAGTCCTAAATCTTTAACGGTACGTTCTACCTTAGTTTGAGTTAATTTTGAGTCTGAATTAATATCAACACGTGTACCAGAAGAGAAATCGATACCTAAGTTTAATTTGAAAATACTTAAGATAATTATACCGACAACTAATATAAGTACACTGGCTCCAATTAATGGTTTAGCTAGTTTAACAAAGTTCCATTTTTCGAATGATGTTTTTAAGTCATGTACATCTACGCCTTCATTTATGTCATGACGGTCTTTTTTGTTAATTCCGAATAACCAATATTTCTTTTTAAAGTAATTTGAAGATACAAGTAATGATAATAATCCCCTAGATAAGAACACCGCTGTTATAAATATCATTAATATACCTAATAGCAACATTGTAGCAAAGCCTTTAACTGAACTTTCACCGAAGAAGAACAGTACACCTGCTGCAATAACAGTTGTTAAGTTAGAGTCGAAGATTGTGAGGAAGGAACTCTTATTTGCTTTAGTATAGGCTTGTTTAAGCGTTCGGCCTACCCTCAATTCATCTTTAATACGCTCATACATAATAATATTGGCATCTACCGCCATACCTACACCTAATACCAGTGCAGCTAAACCAGGCAATGTAAGTACACCTGAGATAAAGTTAAATGCTACAAGTGTTAGATAGATATATACTGTTAAAGCCATAACTGCGACTAAACCAGGTAATCTATAAAATCCGACCATAAATAGGTAAATGATAGCTACACCTATAGCAGAGGCAAATATTGTTTTATCAAGTGCATCTTGACCAAACTGAGCACCAACAGAATTAGAGTAAACTTCTTTTAAATCAACTGGTAATGACCCAGCGTTTAATAATTCAGCAATTTGTTTAGCTCGTTCTACACCTTCTTGACCATGAAAACCACCTGAAATTTCAACACTATCTGAATTAATAGGTTGGTCAACGGTCGCCGCTGAAACATATTTACGTTTATCTTCAGGTTTTTCTAATTCTTTATGGTAACTATCACCTTTTTTATAGTCTAACCATACTACCATCATATTTTCTTGCTTTTTAGATATTTCTTCAGTTACTTTTTTAAATTTATCACGATCCTTCAATTTAAAAGTAACTGCTGGTTCATTCGTACCTTGCTTAAATTCTTGTTTAGCCGAACCTTGTTCAATATCCTTACCAGTTAGTTTAACTTTATCATCCGCATCACGGATAGTTAAATTCGCTTGAGAGGATAATATATTTCGTGCCTCATCAGGGTCTTTTACTCCAGCTAGCTGGACTCTAATACGATCAGGATCTTCTACCTGAATGTGAGGTTCCGATACACCTAATACGTTAACACGATTTTCCAAGGTTTGAGCAGTCGATTGTAATGCACTATCATCAATCTTCTTACCGCCCTCAAGTGGCTTAACTTGGTAAAGTACTTCGAAACCACCTTGTAAATCAAGTCCAAGATTTACGTTTTTAACTACATTCTTATATGTAAGTCCCATACCAACAAAGAGTACGGCAACAATTAGTATGAATGCAATTATCCTACTAAATTTTTTCACATGAACACCTCATTGTTTACTTATGTACTAAGGATAATCCTTTAATAAACCACACGCAAGTTAATAAAAGATTACATAGATATAACATGACTTATCTATATTAACATACCATGACTTTTAGTGAAATTATGACTTCAGCCTATAGTTAATGATTAAGAAAATGAGAAGAGAGAATAGTCTAATATCAAGCTAAAGATTTCAACCTGTCTTCTCCTTCGTCTTGGCATGGCAAGTTTTGACTGAAGGTGTAGAGATTTTAATTTAATTATCTCTTCATTTCAACTCATGGCTATCTACAATAAAAAGCTGAGACACTTTTTATAAATGTCCCAGCCCTTCAAATAAATATTTAATTAATGTTGCACCCTTAATTATGAAGGATCAACTTGTTTAATTGCTGGCTTCTCAAACGTCATTTCTGTACCATGACCGTTAACAGTAATAACTACTGTAGTTTCATCTACAGCTTTAACTGTACCTTTTAAACCACCAATTGTTGTAATTCTTTGTCCTGCTTCAATTCGACTAATCATTTCACGATGCTCTTTAGCACGTTTTTGTTGTGGTCGAATTAAGAAGAAGTAAAACACTATAATTAAAATAATAGGTAAAATAAGTGCTGAAACGTTCATTCTGTAATCTCCTTATTAAAAGTTTTTAGGGTTATCCACATTTAGACCGTATTGCTCAAAGAACTCTTCTTTAAAATCCAATAGACGATCTTCGCGAATGGCTTGTCTAATATTTTCCATTAATTTTAGCAGAAAATGTAGATTATGAATAGTAGTAAGACGGATTCCAAATGTTTCCTCGGCTTTAATTAAGTGTCTAATATAAGCACGTGAATAATTCTTACATGTGTAACAATCACAATTTTCATCAAGTGGGCCGAAATCATTAGCATATTTAGCGTTTTTAATAACTAATCTTCCGCTAGAAGTCATGCATGTACCATTTCGAGCAATACGAGTTGGTAAGACACAATCAAACATGTCCATTCCTCGAATACTACATTCAATTAGCGCATCAGGGGAACCTACGCCCATTAGATAGCGTGGTTTATCTTCTGGCATATATTGAACGGTATGTTCTACCATATCATACATAACTGGCTTAGGCTCACCCACTGATAATCCTCCTATTGCATATCCAGGAAAATCAAGATCAACTAATTCTTTGGCACTTTGTTCTCTCAAATCTTTATACTCACCGCCCTGAATAATACCAAATAAAGCTTGATCTTCAGGACGTTTATGTGCTTTGAGACAACGTGCAGCCCATCTTGTGGTACGTTCAATAGAATCTTTAACATAGTTATATTCTGAAGGCATAGGGGGACACTCATCAAATGCCATCATAATATCTGAACCTAAATCATTTTGAATTTCCATTGATTTTTCAGGGCTTAAAAATAGTTTAGAACCATTGGTATGATGTCTAAACTCTACACCTTCTTCAGAAATTTTTCTAAGATTACTTAAACTAAATACCTGGAACCCACCTGAGTCAGTAAGAATAGGGCCATTCCAGTTCATAAACTTATGTAGACCCCCAGCTTGTTTGATAATATCATTTCCAGGTTGTAACCACAAATGATACGTGTTTCCTAATATGATTTGCGCTTCCATTTGACGTAATTCTTCTGGGCTCATTGTTTTAACTGTAGCTTTTGTTCCAACCGGCATAAACATCGGCGTTTCAAAAGAACCATGTGGTGTATGAACAATCCCTAAACGCGCACCTGATTGCTTACAAGTTTTTATATGTTCATAAGTAACTGCTGGCATACTATAAACCTCTCATTCATTAAATAATTAACATTGCATCTCCAAAACTAAAGAATCTATATTTAAGCTCTACTGCTTTATTATAAGCATTTAAAATATTTTCTCTACTACTAAATGCTGATACCAACATAACTAGTGTAGATTTAGGCAAGTGGAAATTAGTTATCAAACCATCGATAGCCTTATACTCGAATCCTGGATAAATAAATATATCTGTCCATCCACTGACTGCAACAAATTCATCATTATCACGGCGAATCGTTTCTAGTGTTCTAGTAGAAGTGGTACCTACTGAAATAATTCTATTACCTTGTTCTTTAGTTTGATTTAATAAATCAGCAGTTTGCTGTGTCATTTGATAGTATTCGCTATGCATTTGATGATCATCAATATTATCAACACTAACTGGCCTAAATGTACCTAATCCAACATGTAAAGTTATAAATGCGATGTTTACACCTTTAGCTTTGACTTTTTCTAATAAATCATCTGTAAAGTGTAATCCTGCCGTAGGCGCAGCCGCAGAGCCATTCTCCTTAGCATAAACTGTTTGATAACGCTCGGGATCGTCTAAACGCTCTTTAATATACGGAGGTAATGGCATTTCTCCAAGTTCATTTAAACGTTCTTCAAGAATGCCTTCATAATGTAAACGCATAATGCGTCCACCTTGATCTAATTCCTCAATACATTCAGCGATAATTTTACCTTCACCAAATGATAATTTATTTCCAACTTTAATGCGTTTTGCTGGTTTTAATAATACTTCCCAGTCATTCTTTTCAATGCGGGTAAGCATTAACATTTCAACCTTCGCTCCAGTTTCCTCTTTTAGACCAAATAAACGCGCCGGCATCACACGTGTATCGTTTAATACAAGCGTATCACCAGGATTGAAATAATCAATGATGTCAGTAAAGTGCTTATGATCAATTTCACCTGATTGACGTCCTAACACTAATAAACGGCTATGATCTCTATCTTTCAAAGGAGTCTGAGCAATTAATGATTCAGGAAGATCATAATCAAATTCCTCAACGTTCATTTCTATTCCCTCATTCTTTTGTTTTTTTTAAATGTTCATATGCATACGCAGTTGCTTTTCTTCCTCTAGGTGTGCGTTCGATAAACCCTTTTTGAATTAAAAAAGGCTCGTATACATCTTCAATAGTTATACGTTCTTCGCCGATAGATACTGCAATCGTATCAAGGCCGACTGGTCCTCCGTTATATTGATTTATAATGCAATTCATCATTTTATGGTCAATATAATCCAAACCTTCATCGTCAACTTGTAGTAGTTTTAAAGCTTGCTTAGTAGTCTCGATATAAATTTGTTCATCTTCATTGACTTGTTGAAAATCGCGCACACGTTTCAATAATCGATTAGCTACCCTCGGCGTTCCACGTGAACGTTTAGCTAATTCAGAAGCACTTTCATCATCAATTTGAGTACCTAAAACTTCTGCAGTTCTTATAATAATTTCTTTTAAATCAGATTCATTATAATATTCTAATCTTAAATGTACTCCAAAGCGATCTCTTAATGGGCCAGTTAAGCTACCTGCACGTGTAGTCGCGCCAACAAGTGTGAATGGTGGTAAATCAATTCTGATACTACGAGCCTCATCGCCTTTACCAATTATAATATCTATGAAGAAGTCCTCCATAGCTGAATATAAAACTTCTTCAACCGTACTACTCAAACGATGAATTTCATCAATAAAGAGAACATCACCAGGCTGTAGACCAGATAATATTGCAGCTAAATCCCCAGGTCTATCTAGTGATGGACCAGATACAGTTCTAAGATTTACATCCATCTCATTAGCAATAATATTAGATAAAGTTGTTTTACCTAAACCTGGAGGGCCAAAGAGAAGCACATGATCAAGTGGCTCTTCACGTAATTTGGCCGCTTTTATAAACACTTCTAAATTATTTTTAATAGAAGTTTGTCCAATATATTGTTTTAATTTCGTAGGTCTGAGCGAGAACTCGAAAGATGATTCTTCATTATGTAATGATTGATCGACCATTCTATCATCCATTATTATCCCCCCAGTAAATTAATCTATAATTAAGGGTTAAGGAGAAGCGGGCAAAACATCCAAATCTCCTTAACCTTTTTATGAAACTAATGTTTTTAAACCTAGTTTAACCGCTTCGTCAACAGATTCAAAGGCTTCTTTGTTAAGTACTTTTTCAACTTTAGCCAATTCTCTTTTAGAATATCCTAGAGCAGCAAGCGCTAATAATGCTTCTTTAATTAAACGCTCATTATTTGAAGGTTGGTCATCAACAGCAAACAAGGTTTCACTATCTTCCTCAGTAATTTGGACTTTACCTTTTAAATCAAGCACGATTTGGCGTGCCGTTTTCTTTCCAATACCTGGGAACTTCGTTAAATATGCATCATTTTCATTTTCAATTGCACGTTTAACTTCATTAGGCGTACTTGTAGCTAAAATCGCTAACGCAGATTTAGGCCCTATTCCTGTCACTTTGATTAAACTTAAAAACATTTCTTTTTCTTCTTCATTAATAAAACCATAAAGCAATTGTGCATCTTCTCTAACTATTAATGAAGTATAAATAGTAATTTCTCGATCTAAATATTTTTGAAAACGATATGAATTAGGTGTTTGTATTTCATAACCTACTCCACTAGACGTTTCAAGCGTAACGTGCGTTGGAAATAATTGGGTCAATTGCCCTTTTATATAAGCGTACATGATTTACCTTCCTTACATACTCATACTTATTAATTCAACCTTTGATACATGTTCAATATTTCTTAAAGCTATAATAATTTCATCAATTGATAGTGACGTGTTTTTAGCACTTAATGACAATGTTATCGTCGCTTTATCTTCCATTGGAATACTTTGGTGAATCGTTAATACAGATAATTCTAATTGAGAAATAGTATTTAATACTTGCGCAAGCATACCAACAATATCATTGACATATAAAATAAGTGTAAATTCACGATGTTCAAATATCTTTTCATCAACAGGAAAGATGGTCTCGCGATATTTATAGAATGCGCTTCTAGATAAACTAAATCTTTTCACGGCTTCATAAATGGACAGCTCAGAATCATTCTTTAAAGCATCTTTAATTTTTAAAGTCTTTACAACTGATTCAGGTAAAACATCTTCTCTTATTAAATAGAACTTTTTATATTCTTTGTTGTCCACTTAAAGCACTCCTATTCTATAAATTCAAATTCTCCACCTAATATTCTTACGATATCGCCATTACTACATCCTCGCGCTCTTAAAGCATCATCGATACCCATAGAACGCATTTGACGTGCAAATCGTCTAACGGCTGGATCACTATTAAAGTCAGTCATTTTGAACATTCTTTCAATCGCGTTACCGCTTACTACATAAGCACCATCATCATCACGAGTAATTGTGAATTTATCTTGAGAAGGCGTATGTTTATAAAGTACACGGTTAACTCCAACTTCTTCATCTTTTTCTACACTAAAGTCGATATCTTTAACCTCGTCTAATTTATCCATAATAGTATATAACAATTGGTCGATGTTATCACGGGTAATTGTAGAAACAGGCACAACGATTGCGTCTGACGCTAATTCTTTCTTAAAGCGTTCTAAGTTTTCTTGTGCTTCAGGAATATCCATTTTATTTGCGACAATGATTTGAGGTCTTTCCTCTAATCTTTGCTTATAATTTAAAAGTTCTTTATTAATGACTTGATAATCATCAATAGGGTCTCTACCTTCAGAACCACTCATATCAATCATATGCACGATAACTTTTGTTCGTTCCACGTGTCTTAAGAATTGATGACCTAGACCGACTCCATCAGATGCACCTTCTATTAAACCAGGTAAATCAGCCATAACAAAACTTCTGTTATCAGGTGTAGATACTACACCTAAATTAGGTTTTATAGTAGTGAAGTGATAAGCTCCAATTTTCGGTTTAGCTTTAGAAACGATAGATAATAGCGTTGATTTACCTACACTTGGGAAACCTACTAAGCCAACGTCCGCTAATAACTTAAGCTCTAGCGTTACATCCAATTCTTCACCGGGCTCTCCATTCTCACTGAAATCTGGCGCTGGATTTCGTGGTGTAGCAAAACGAGAGTTACCTCTTCCGCCACGACCGCCTTGAACAACGATAGCACGTTGACCATCTTCTACTAAGTCAGCTAATACTTCTTCAGTATCTACGCTTTTAATAATCGTGCCAGGTGGTACTTTTAACACTAAATCTTCTGCATTTTTACCATGCATATTACTACTTTGTCCATTTTCACCTTTTTTGGCTTTAAAATGTCTTTGATATCTGAAATCAAGTAATGTTCTTAATCCTTCATCCACTTCAAAAACAACTGATGCACCTTTACCACCGTCGCCACCAGCTGGACCTCCAAATGGTACGTATTTTTCTCTACGATAAGCAGTGATACCATTACCTCCATCACCAGCTTTTAGAGATATTTTAACTTGATCGACAAACATATATCTCACCTCTTTTACTTTCGATTCATTAATGACAATATTATATCATTAAATATTTAACAGTTTAAAATTTATCATTTTATATAAATCACTTATAAACAAAAGAAAACACCAGAAGCATTCACTTCTGGTGTTAACTAGACAAAATTATTCAGCTGCTGCATATACAGAAACTTGTTTTTTGTCGCGTCCTTTACGTTCGAAACGAACAACGCCATCGATTTTAGCGAATAATGTATCATCGCCACCACGACCTACATTTTCACCAGGATAGATTTTAGTTCCGCGTTGACGGTATAAGATAGAACCGCCAGTAACGTATTGACCATCTGCACGTTTAGCGCCTAAACGTTTAGATTCTGAGTCACGACCGTTTTTAGTAGAACTTACCCCTTTTTTAGATGCAAAGAATTGTAAGTTTAATTTCAACATCGGGATACACCTCACTTGTAATTTAATCTGATATTTTCATTATATTCTTCTTCAATAGTTTGTAAAGAAACAAGCATTGCTTGAAGAATTAATTGTGCTTGTTCATTATTTGTATCTACACTTCTTATGTGAAAATGACCACCGTCATCATCATAGTCAATGTCTGGTTTTTCAGTAGTTAAACCTAATATAGCATTTACGCTACCAAATAAAACTGCTGAAGCGCCAGCACAAACAATATCATGACCATATTCACCATGGTCTGCATGGCCATCCATAATAACATCTGTTACTTTGCCACTATCATTTATTGTAATATCAACAGTAATCATAAAGATTAAGCGTTAATTTTATCAATAGTTAATTTAGTGTATGGTTGACGATGACCTTTTTTACGTTTAGAGTCTTTACGACGTTTGTAAGTGAATACAGTAATTTTTTTACCGCGTCCTTGTTTTTTAACTGTAGCAGTAACAGTAGCACCTTCAACAGTTGGAGCACCAACTTTAACTGAATCGCCACCTACAAAGATAACTTTATCAAATGTAAATGAATCACCTTCATTAACATCTAATTTTTCAACGAAGATATCTTGACCTTCTTCTACTTTGATTTGTTTACCGCCTGTTTCAATAATAGCAAACATACTTTGCACCTCCTATATTTATAAGTCACGCCATATACAGGTGACATACTAAATTCGAATTATTTCCAATTTAGCTATTTGTGTACTTAAACCTGTATTTGAGCGGTTGTATGTAGCTATAAAACTACTCAACTATTGCATAGTACCATTACTACACTTTAGTGTCAATCTTGTTTTGCATTTTTTTAATATATTTAAGGAAAATTGGAAAAACAATAATTAACAATATAAAGTTTAATAATATTGTTGGTAATAATCTTAATAATAAGAAGTTGATAATATTAAAGTTAATAAATCCAATAATCG